>DATGNI010000051.1:0-5488 GCA_035306825.1 Azoarcus sp.
CTCTCCCGCAGCCGCTGCCTTGCACGATGTGCTCGCAGCGCTTGCACGCCGGGCACCGGGCTTGCAAGTGATTCTCTACCCGGCTCCGGTTCAAGGGGAAGACGCCGCCGCAAAACTCACTCAGGCCGTGGCAACCGCTTCTGCGCGAGCGCAGCACGACGGCATCGAGACCCTTCTCATCGTGCGCGGCGGCGGCAGTCTGGAAGATCTGCAAGCCTTCAATGACGAAGCGTTGGCACGCGCGATACATGCCTGCGACGTGCCTGTGGCCAGCGGCGTCGGACACGAAACCGATTTCACCATCACCGACTTTGTCGCTGATCTGCGCGCGCCGACTCCGACCGCCGCAGCCGAGCTTGCCAGCGCCGGTTATCAGGCCGCCAGCGAGCGCCTCACCACATTCGAACGCGCTCTTCACAACAGCCTGCAGCAGCGCCTCAATACCGCCGCGCAACGCACAGACCGCGCCGCGCTGCGGTTGCTTCATCCGCGCGAACGTCTTTCCCGTTCAAATGAGCGCCTGATTCATTCCGGCAAGGCTCTGATCGCCGCGATGAGCCGGCGTCACGAGCGCGAACGCATGCGCTGCGACGCGCTGACCTTACGTCTGGCGGCGGTCAAACCGCGTTTCGATCACGCCAGCGAACGCTCTACGCGCCTGTCCGAACGCCTTGCCTCTGCTGCGGCCGCCTTCACGACGCGTCGCCAAGAGCAGCTTTCCTCTCTCGCCGCCCGTCTCGAAACCCTCTCCCCTCAAGCCACTCTCGCACGCGGTTTCGGGATCGTGCGCACCCGTGATGGTGAAATCGTGCGTCATCCGGCTTCGCTCGCCATCGGCGAGCCACTGGCCATTGAACTGGCCAACGGCAACCTGAATGCCACCGTCACAGACCCTTGTCCCAAGACAGAAATATCTTGAGCTTGCCCGAGTACTCAAGGCGTGTTTTCATTCCGGCTGGCGAGATCGTTCTGGTCTTGGCTGTATCGGCAAACAGTTCAGGACGGTCCTGTACAATACGTGCAGCATCATCGGCGCGACCACCTCGACTTACCCGAAGTGCCTGCTTCAGATAGTTCGCGGACCAGAATTCCGCAATGCGGATACGCGAGCTATTTGAACCAGACGTGGTCGACATAGAAAATCAGAACACGCCTTATGGTTTTTCCCATCCCCAACAGGAGAAAACATCATGGAACATACGCTTCCGCCGCTTCCGTACGAAAAAAATGCTCTCGCTCCGCATATCTCTGAAGAGACGCTGGAGTTCCACTACGGCAAGCACCATCAAACCTACGTCACCAATCTGAACAAGCTCATCCCGGGCACCGAATACGAAAACCTCGATCTTGAAGGTATCGTCAAGAAAGCCCCGGCCGGCGGCATCTACAACAACGCCGCTCAAGTCTGGAACCACACCTTTTTCTGGCACAGCATGAAACCGAACGGCGGCGGTGAGCCGACCGGTGCGCTGGGCGACGCGATCAAGAACAAATGGGGTTCGTTCGAAGACTTCAAGAAAGCCTTTGCCGCCTCCGCTGCCGGCAACTTCGGTTCGGGCTGGACCTGGCTCGTGAAAAAGGCCGACGGCACTGTGGACATCGTCAACATGGGACCGGCCGGCACTCCGCTGACCACCGGTGACAAAGCGCTGCTCTGTATCGACGTGTGGGAGCACGCCTACTACATCGACTACCGCAACAAGCGCCCGGACTTCATTGCGAGCTTCCTGAACCACCTCGCAAACTGGGACTTCGCTTCGCAGAACTTCGCGAACTAAGCGTTCCGGCGAGCCACACGAAACGGCCCCATCAAGGGGCCGTTTTTAATTTCAGATGCCGACCATTCTCTACCGCGACCATCGTCTTGTCGCCGTACACAAGCCCGCCAACCTGCTTGTGCACCGATCCATGCTCGATCGCCACGAAACGCGCTTCGCGGTACAGCTCGTGCGTGACATGACCGGCCGTCGCGTGTATCCAGCGCACCGCCTCGATCGCGCAACCTCGGGCCTGTTGGTGTTCGCCTTCGATTCAGAAGCCGCCGCCTCGCTGTCCACCGCCTTCGCCAATGGACATATCACCAAACGCTATCTCGCCATCGTGCGCGGTCATACCGACACCTCCGGTCTGATCGACCATCCGATCCGACGACGTGACGACGAAGTTGGCAGCACAAAAGCCAACGAGCCACTCCAGAACGCCATCACGCATTTCCGCAGACTCGCCACCACCGAACTGCCAATCGCGGTGGATCGTTACCCAAGCAGCCGCTACTCGCTGCTCGAACTCGCCCCCGAAACCGGTCGCCGCCATCAGTTGCGTCGCCATTTAAAACACATTTCCCATCCGATCATCGGTGACACCACCTGGGGCAAAGGAAAGCACAACCGGATGTTTGCCGAGCATTTTGGCGTCCGCCGTCTGTTTCTCGCGTGCACCCGTTTGCGGATTCCGCATCCGGACGACCAACGCCTGCTCACGCTTGATTGCCCCCTCGAGACAGACTTCATGCGCGTTATCACTGCGCTCGGTTGGCAGCATGCGCTATCCGACGCACCGGATTCGTAGCACAATGAGCTCTTTTCATTCGAAAGAAGCTCGTCGCATGAATCCGCTGCTCCAGGTCAAAGCCAAGGGCCAGCAAGTCTGGCTCGACAATCTTTCCCGCACATTGCTTGAGGAAGGTCACCTCGACCGCATGATCCGTGAAGACGGTCTTGCGGGTGTCACCACCAATCCGGCGATCTTTCACAAGGCCATTGCCGATGGCAAGTATTACGCCGAAGATCTCGCCCGACTGCGCGCCGAACCCCTTGACGCTGAAGCGCGCTATGAGCATCTCGCCATTGCCGACGTGCGACGCGCCTGCGATCTGTTGCGGCCGGTGTGGGAGGACAGTGACGGGGATGCCGGCTACGTCAGCCTTGAGGTTTCTCCCCGGCTGGCGCACGATGCCGCCGGGACCGTGGCTGCAGGAAAACGTCTCTCGGCCGCCATCGATCGTCCCAACCTGCTCATTAAGGTCCCGGCCACCCTGGCCGGTCTGGACGCAATCGAAGAGCTGATTTCATGCGGCATCAGCGTGAATGTCACCTTGATGTTCTCGCTGGGCCATGTCGATGCGGTAGCGAGTGCCTATGTGCGCGGCCTCAAGCGTTTGATCTCCGACGGCGGCGATCCGCGCCGCGTACTGTCCGTTGCGAGCCTGTTTCTGTCGCGCGTCGACACCTTGGTCGATAAACAGCTGGAAGCGCTCGACGGCGCCGCCCTGGCACTGCGCGGAAAGAGTGCGGTAGCGCTCGCCAAGCTCGCCTATCAACGTTATCTGCAACGTTTCCACGGCGAGGAATTTGCAGCACTTGCGGCGGCCGGCGCCCGTCCGCAATTCATGTTGTGGGCAAGCACCAGCACAAAAAACCCCGCTTACCACGATCTGCTCTACGTCGAGCCACTGATCGGCCCGGAAACGGTCAACACCTTGCCCGATGCAACCTTCCTTGCCTTGCGCGATCATGGTCACGTGGAAGACACGCTGAGCCGCGACATCCAACACGCGCAAGCACAGTTCGAGGCGCTTGCCGCCGCAGGCGTCGACATGTCGGAGGTGGGGGAGCAGCTCCAGCAGGAAGGTCTCGCCCAATTTGATACGGCGTTCACCGCTTTGCTTGAACTCACCGGCTGACACGATCGCCGGGCGCACAGCCGAACGGGCAGGAAAGAATCCGGCTCCGTTCGGCGTACTGGACTGGCGCGTTTTCAGCCGGCCGGTTTTTAGCCCGCCATCGTCAGCGCTGAAGGCAGTTCTGCCGAAGCAGAGGGGGCAGCGGTCGCCATTAATAGCTTACGCGAAATGCCGCGCTGATCTCCTGCACTGCCGAGCAGTTCTTTCATATCCAGGATGAGTACGATCTGCCCGTTGGCCAAGGTGGTGACCCCGGCCACGCCCTTCGGACGGAAATCGTCAAGCGACTTGATGACCGCATCTTCACGGCCCGCGAACGTATCAACGGCGAGGATAAAGGACAGTTCGGCAACCTGAAGCAGCACACCAAATTGCGGTCGGTGCTTCAACGGCCAGCCCAGCATGCCGGCAAGCGGCAAGACAGGCAACACCTCTCCCCGAATCACCATGGTCGCGCGACCTCCAACCTCCCGGATGTCGTCCGCACCAATCGGCAGGATTTCGCGCACCATGCCCAATGGCACCGCAAATGGCTGTTCGCCCAAACGCACCAGCAACACCGGCAAAATCGCCAACGTCAGCGGCAGACTGATGATGAAACGGGTGCCTTTTCCGGGCTGCGAGCTGATGTCGATGCTGCCGTTGAGCTTCTGAATGTTCGTGCGCACCACGTCCATGCCGACGCCACGTCCAGACACGTCGGAAATTTCCTCGACCGTCGAGAAACCCGGCATGAAAACCAGATTATGGCTTTGGCGCTCATCCATCGAATTTGCTTCTTCGTCTGTGATGAGCCCTTTTTCCAGCGCACGGGCGCGAAGTTTTTCCGCACTCATGCCACCGCCGTCGTCTGCAACCACGATCACGATGTGATCGCCCTCCTGACGCGCTTCGAGCTGGAGGATGGACTTGGACGGTTTGCCCGCCGCCCGACGTCCGGCCGGGTCCTCGACCCCATGATCCACCGCGTTGCGAATCAGATGGACAATGGGATCACCCAGATCCTCGATCATGGTCTTGTCGATCTCGGTTTCCTCACCGACCAGTTCCAGCTCGACATCCTTGCCGAGACTCCGGGCGAGGTCACGCGCAATCCGCGGATATTTCTGAAATAGACGACCAATCGGCTGCATGCGGGTTTTCATGACCGCGTTTTGCAAATCGGACACGAGCAGATCCAGCTGACTCACCGCCAAATCAAGCGCATGCAGCGTCTCGCTGTCCGTCTGACCGCTGAGAATGTCGCTGCGCAATGCGTTGAGTCGGTTCTTGGTCAGGCCGATTTCCCCGGAAAGGTTGAGCACCTGATCAAGGCGCGCGGTATCCACGCGAATCGAGGTGTCACGCTGACGGTCCGCCTCACGCCGTCCTCCCGGCCCACCCTCAAGACGGTCGCTCGCGCGTCGGCCTCCCACTACTTTGGGGGCTTCCTTGGGGGTTTCGTCCGGTTGCGGCGGCACGGCCACCGTTGGCGTTGAAAGGGTTCCGGTGATGGCCGCGTGCAATGCTTCCCAGTCCGGCCCGCCTTCTGCCACATGTTCCGGCTGTGCTGGCGGCGTCGCCTCCGGCGCGGGGTCTGAGGCGAGAGCACGATCGTCGAGCTGGCCGTCAATCGCGAGCGATAGACGTTGGGCCAATTCACCCCTGGCGGCGGCCGGTTGCGTTCCCTGTGCCAGCGCAGCGAACATTTCCCGAATCACTCCGGTTGCCTCGAGAATGGCATCCATCGCCACCGACGTCAGTTCAAGCTCCCCGTTACGCAGCTTGTCGAACAGGTTTTCAGTCAGGTGACACAACGCCACCAGC
>DATGNI010000052.1:0-9227 GCA_035306825.1 Azoarcus sp.
ACCATCAGGAGAATCCAATATTTGCTCATTTTTCTCTTCCTCTAGTTGACTGTCCGTACATCTACAAAATGACCAAAAACTGCTGCTGCTGCTGCCATTGCGGGGCTTACAAGATGGGTACGCCCCCCCGCTCCTTGGCGCCCCTCGAAATTGCGGTTCGAGGTTGACGCACAACGCTCGCCCGGTTCAAGTCGGTCGGCGTTCATTGCCAGACACATCGAACAGCCCGGTTCACGCCATTCGAAACCCGCGTCCATAAAAATGCGGTCGAGCCCTTCCTGTTCAGCCTGCCTTCGAACCAGCCCCGAACCCGGCACAACCAACACACGACGCACGTTGGCGGCTTTTTTCCGCCCCTTCACAATCGCTGCCGCTTCACGCAGATCTTCGATCCTGGAGTTGGTACAGGAGCCGATGAAGACCTGATCGAGCTGGATCTCAGTCATCGGCGTATTCGCCTCAAGCCCCATGTATTGGAGGGCGCGTTCAGCACTTTCACGGCGCCGCGGATCGTCCATTTCGGCCGGATCCGGCACGCGACCACCGATCGTTGTGACCATTTCAGGCGAAGTGCCCCACGTCACCTGCGGTTCGATGCGGCTGGCGTCAAGCTCGACCACACGGTCGAACTGTGCGCCTTCGTCCGAATGCAGCGTCCGCCAATATTTCACGGCCCGATCCCACTCTTCTTCACTTGGTGCAAATGGCCGGCCCCGGACATATTCGATGGTCGTTTCGTCGACCGCCACCATGCCGGCTCGCGCGCCCGCTTCGATTGCCATATTGCAGATCGTCATGCGCCCTTCCATCGACAGCGCACGGATCGCGCTACCACCGAATTCAAGCGCATAGCCGGTACCGCCAGCCGTGCCGATGCGGCCAATAATGGCCAGCACGATATCTTTGGCCGTGACGCCGCGCGACAACTGCCCGTCGACGCGGATCAACATGTTTTTCGACTTCTTTTGCAACAGGCATTGCGTGGCGAGCACATGTTCCACTTCGGAGGTGCCGATACCGTGGGCAAGACAGCCAAACGCGCCGTGCGTAGAAGTGTGCGAATCACCACAAACAACCGTCATGCCCGGCAAGGTCGCGCCGTTCTCTGGCCCGATCACGTGCACAATGCCCTGCCGTTCGTCCTTGAACGGAAAATACGCCAGCGCACCCGTTTCGCGGATGTTCGCATCCAGCGTTTCAACCTGTTGGCGTGAGACCGGATCCTGGATTCCCTTATCCCACTGATCTGTCGGCGTATTATGGTCGGCGGTCGCCACGATAGAGCTCCTCCGCCACGGTTTGCGCTGCGCGAGCTTGAGCCCTTCGAAAGCCTGCGGGCTGGTCACTTCATGCACGAGATGACGATCGATATAGATCAACGCCGTGCCATCAGCGCCTTCCCGAACAAGGTGGGCATCCCACAATTTATCGTACAAAGTACGCGGTTTCATGCGTTAAAGTCCAACGGAAAATACCTTGATTATCCCACATGCTAGAGCAGCCTGACCAGATTGCGCCAACGCCTGCCGGCAAAGCAGGCAAACGCTGGGCAAATCGTGCCGCACAAAAAGCTCAACCATCCGGGGCCTTGCCTGGCTCAAACGTATCGAGGCACACGGGGCTCCCACTAACGCCGCGCGGCGCGATACAACGGCATCACCTTTTCGCTCGCGATCGACAGTTCCTGCTGACGCGTGGCGTGTGAGGGGTGCGTGGACAGCCACTGCGGCGGCGCGCCCGTTGAAGCTTTGCTCATCTTGTTCCACAACGTCAGCGCGGCACGCGGGTCGTATCCGGCGCGTGCGGCCAGCTCGACTCCCATCTGATCGGCCTCTGTTTCATGCAGTCGCGAGTGCGGCAGTTCGAACGTCACATTCGCGACCTGCGACATCAGATCTGTGCCGACCTGCCCCGCGCCAAGCAAAGCGCTCGCAAGCGAGACGCCAAGACTTGTCGCCATTGAACGTGACACCCTTTCACGAGCATGCTCCCGCAACGCATGCGCAATCTCATGGCCCATCACTGCGGCGATCTCATCGTCAGTCAGCTGGAGCCGCTCGATCAGTCCCGAATAGATCGCCATTTTGCCGCCGGCCATGCACCAGGCGTTGAGGTCATCGGACGTCAGGACATGCACCTCCCAGGACCACGCCGGCGCATCCGCGCGGAATATGCCCACTTGCGCCACCAGCCGATTCACGATGTTGTTCACCCGCCGGACCTGCGCCGCATCACGATCCAGCACGCCTTGCTTCTTCGCCTCTGCGATCACTTCGTTGTACTGCTGCGTCGAGGCTTGCTCCACTTCGTCCGCCGACACCATCATTCGCTGAGGACGGTCCAGCCCCAATGCCCCACCCCCTGTTGTTTGCACGCTTTCGCAGGCAACGAGCCCAGCCATCAGCAACGGTGCAATCCAAACAAAACGCAAACCTTTCATTTTTGCTCTTCTCCAAAAATTCCGGGTGACGCATTGCGCCATCCAACAAGCAGACAAACCAACCCGAACAAGGCAAATAAAGCGCTGAGCGTGAATGTCCAGTTCGCCCCCAGGCCGTCCCACGTCACGCCGCTCAGCAAGCCACCCAGCATGCCGCCGGCACCAAAAGACAAGCTGCCATACAACGCCTGCCCCTGCGCCTGCAGGCGGCCTGGAAACCAACGGGCGACCAGGGCGATCGCTGCTGCATGGTAGGCGCCAAAAGTCACGCCGTGCAGCAGTTGTGCAACAAAAAGCAGCGCAAAGCTGCCTGCCCCCCAGCCAATCAACAAGAACCGCAGGATCGCCGCAGCGAGCGAAAAGAACAGAATCACCCTTAATCCAAAACGCCGCGTCAGACCTGGCATGACCAAAAACACAAGAATCTCTGCAATCACGCCCAGCGCCCACATCCACCCGATCATGGTTTTGCCATAACCATGATCGGCAAGATGGATGGAATAGAAAACATAAAATGCGCCGTGCGCGGCGGCCATGAAAAAACAGGTCACAAACAACACTTAGACCGCAGGTCTGCGCAGCGTCTCACCCAGTCTTTCGGCGCCCCACGTACGTTTTCTTTCGGTCGCTTCGGGCAACGTGAACGCGCACACGACCACCCCCGCAAGCAACAAGGCAATGACGACGAGCGAAAAATCAATTGCGACGTAATCGAGCACATGCCCGAGCCCGACTACTGCTGCAATGAACCCCACAGACCCCCACAGTCGAATGCGGCCGTAGCTGCCTGAGCGTGCCCCCAGATGCCGAAAGGTGAGACTTTCGATCAATGGCAATGCCGCGCTCCAGAAAAAGGCCATAAAGACCATCGCGAGGAGCATGCCGGCAAAGTCGGTGGTGATAAAAAACAGGGCAAAACCCGCAAAGCTGAGCGCCGCCGAAATGCGCACAATCGGCACATACAGACCGATGCGCTCGGCCAGCCAGCCCCACGGTGTAGGCGCCATGATGCGCATAAGCTGCATCACAGACATCAGAATTGCGATGTCTATCGCAGAGTACTCAAGCGATTGCAGGTAGAGCGTGAAATACGGCGAAAACGCGCCGACAAAGCCAAAATAGAAAAAGTAATACGCTGACAGTCGCCAGTATGGAATCATCGCCTGAACACTTGAGGCAGAAGCACGCTTGTCAGGAGGATCCCGCCGGGCCGAGGGGTTTCAGCCCGGCATGCAACAGCGTGGAAAAACGGAGCACCCTTGTAAGGATGCAGCGCAGCACTGCGGGGCATTCAGACCGCGCTTCGCGGATCGAGGCATCCCCACCCGCGTTCAGTGCCCGCTACGCACACCTTATTCCTCGCTTGGGGCCGGCGGAGTTTGGCGACCTTCAGGCGCAAGGCGCGGCACGAACGGCGTAGCCGTGCGCACGTCACCGCATTGGGCACGATGGCGCAGTGCATGATCGATCAGCACCAATGCGAGCATGGCCTCGGCAATCGGGGTCGCACGAATGCCGACGCAGGGATCGTGCCGACCGCGGGTATTCACGATGACTGGAGCGCCCTGTTTATCGATCGAGCGCCGATCGAGACGGATGCTGGAGGTCGGCTTGATCGCGATGCTGGCAATGATGTCCTGCCCGGTCGACAGCCCCCCCAGAACGCCTCCGGCATTGTTCGACAAAAACCCTGCCGGCGTGATTTCATCAGAATGTTCAGTGCCGCGCTGCGCAACGCTGGAAAAACCCGCACCGATCTCAACGCCCTTGACCGCGTTGATATTCATCATGGCATAGGCAATATCAGCGTCGAGACGATCATAAACCGGCTCACCCCAGCCCACCGGCAGCCCGGTCGCAACCACGTTGATCCGCGCGCCAACCGAGTCACCGGATTTACGCAGCGTGTCCATGAACTCTTCAAGTTGCGGAACCATCGCGGCGTTGGGCGCAAAAAAGGGATTCTTCGATACTTCATCCCATTCGACGAACGGAATTTCCACCGGCCCTAACGCCGCCATGTAACCGCGGATCACGATACCGTACTGCTCTCGTAGCCACTTTTTGGCGATCGCTCCGGCGGCCACACGCACTGCGGTTTCACGCGCCGAAGACCGGCCGCCGCCGCGATAGTCACGGATGCCGTATTTTTGCCAGTATGGATAATCGGCGTGACCTGGACGAAAGGTCTCGATGATGTTGCCGTAATCCTTGGAACGCTGATCCTGGTTGCGAATCAATAACGAAATCGGCGTCCCGGTGGTTACGCCCTCGAACACGCCCGACAGAATTTCAACCGCATCCGGCTCGCGGCGCTGGGTGACGTGGCGCGAAGTACCCGGTTTGCGGCGATCCAACTCCCGTTGAATGTCCTCTACCGACAGCGCGAGTCCTGGCGGGCAGCCGTCCACTACGCAGCCGATCGCCGGCCCGTGCGATTCGCCAAAAGAGGTGATGCTGAAAAGTTTGCCCTGAGTGTTTCCGGCCATTAGGAGCTCACGCGCTGATCTGTCGTTTCAAAGGCCCGGATTTTAGCACGCAGCGGCCTTCACGCTCCGTCGCGCAGCGCGCGGCGCAGGATCTTGCCCACATTGCTTTTGGGCAACTCATCGCGAAATTCGATCTGATGTGGAATTTTGTACGCAGCAAGGTTTTGACGGCAGTGAGCAATCACGTCTTCTTCGGTCAAAGCCGGATCGCCACGCACCACAAAAAGCTTCACAGCCTCTCCGCTGCGCTCATCGGGCACACCGATCACTGCGGCCTCACTGATTCCGGGATGCGCCACGAGTACGTCTTCAACCTCGTTCGGCACAACCTTGAAGCCCGATACGACGATCAGATCTTTCTTCCGGTCGACGATTGACAGAAATCCCTGCGGATCGATCGTCGCGATATCCCCGGTACGGAAAAAACCGTCTTCAAGCAATGCCTCGGCATCGGCTTCCGGCCGATTCCAATAACCGCGCATTACCTGTGGGCCGCGAACGCATAGCTCACCGGGCTCCCCAGGCGGCAATTCATGATTGTTTTCATCCCGAATGGATACGTCCGTCGACGGTAACGGCAAACCAATCGACCCATTGTAATGATCCAGATCGAGCGGATTGATGCTCACCGCCGGCGAAGTCTCTGTCAATCCGTACGCTTCGAGCAGTGTATTGCCGGTCACCTCGCGCCAACGTTCGGCCACCTTGCGTCGCACCGCCATGCCGCCACCAAGCGTAATCTTCAGAGCCGAAAAGTCGATCTTGGCGAAGTCCGGATGATTCAGCAACGCGTTAAACAAGGTATTGACGCCCGTGAACGCTGTGAAACGATGCTTTCCCAATTCCTTCACAAAACCCGACACATCCCGGGGATTGGTAATCAGCAGATTGGTGGCGCCAAGCGAGCTGTACATCAAACAGTTCGCCATTAACGAAAACACGTGATAGAGCGGCAACGCCGTAACGATCAGCTCTTCACCTTCGCGCACTTTGGGCCCGATCCACGCTCGTGCCTGGGCCAGATTGGCGCACAGATTGGCATGCGTGAGTATGGCGCCCTTCGCCCGTCCGGTTGTGCCGCCGGTATATTGCAAGAAAGCGATGTCGTCCCCGCTCAGCGGCGGCTTCACGAAAGAGCGCTGATGTCCGACGGACAGCGCCCTCGAAAATCGCACATGTCCCGGCAGGTTCCACTGCGGTACCTTACGCTGCACAAACCGCAGTACGAAATTCACCAGTGGCCCGCGGACACCACCAAGCAGATCGCCCGCCGCCGTCACCACCACGTGACGCAGCTCCGGCAACGGACCGACCTTCTCCAAAGTCCGTGCGAAATTCTCCAGCACGACAATGGCTTCTGCGCCCGAGTCGGTCAGCTGATGTTCCAGTTCGCGCGGGGTGTATAGCGGATTGACGTTCACTGCGACACACCCTGCGCGCAGCACGCCGAACAGAGCCACCGGATACTGCAACAGGTTCGGCATCATCAGCGCAACGCGGGCGCCCGACTCGAGACCGAGTTCGTTTTTAAGGAAGCTCGCAAAGGATGCTGACAGACGATCCAGGTCCGCATACGTGAGCGAACGACCCATGTTTACAAAAGCAGGTCGTTCGGCAAAGCGCCGCATGGCCTGTTCAATCACGTCTACGAGATTTTCATGCGTCGGCGTGATCTCGGCAGGGACCCCTTCGGGATAACTTTGCAACCAGATCCGATCCACGGCGCCTCCTCCAGAAGGAACTTAAGCTCCGTGTATCTTGCGCTCAGCGCTCAAGCTGGTCCAGCTTGCTTTCTACTTGGGCCCATTCTTCCGCATCTGGCAAAGCCTCTTTGCGCTCGACGATCGGCTGCCACAGTCTGGAAAGCTCAGCATTGAGTTCGATGAAATGCTCCTGCCCTTCTGGCACATCATCTTCAGCATAAATCGCTTCGACTGGACATTCGGCCACACACAAGGTGCAATCGATACATTCGTCCGGTTCGATCACAAGAAAATTGGGGCCTTCGCGGAAACAATCTACCGGGCAGACATCAACGCAATCGGTATATTTGCAGCGGATACAGGCTTCGGTAACAACGTAAGTCATTGAAATACTTCTCCGGACGGTATGTAGGGCCGCCTCGTGGACGGCGCCGAGTTATCTAGTAATATAGTCGAGAAGGTCGATTTTACGCCATTTGCGCCGTACGTTAACGGATAAGTCTTGACGCGGCGCCAAGCATGGCATAACGTTCGCGATCATCCGGATGCCTTTCCGGAACTTCCCAGAAAAATTCTGTCCTTCGCACTATCAAGGCGTCCCCGCCGTGATACGCCTAGTGGCCTACCTTAATTTTATTCAGACTATTCAGTAATCCCAACGCGAGGAACCATGAGCGAGCATATTCATCACGCCACCGACGCTACTTTTGACTCGGAAGTCCTGCAAGAATCACTTCCGGTTCTGGTGGACTACTGGGCCGAATGGTGCGGTCCGTGCAAGATGATCGCCCCAATTCTCGATGACATCGTCGGCAGCTACGCGGGCAAACTCAAGATCGTCAAAGTGAATATTGATGACAATCCGGAGACCCCGGCCAAGTTCGGCATTCGTGGTATTCCCACACTCATGCTGTTCAAGGGCGGCAACGTCGAAGCAACCAAGGTCGGCGCTTTATCCCGATCCCAACTGACCGCTTTCATCGACAGCAACCTCTGATTCGACCTGATCCGCGCGGGTGGCCCTCCGGCCACCCCTCGTCCGCGTCGGACGTTCGTCCGGGTTCTCCGGATACTTCCTTCCTACACCCCCACCTAATCACTGAAGCGCAATCGCGCAAACAAACAGCCATGCATCTATCGGAGCTCAAAGCCCTCCATGTGAGCCAGTTGCTCGAAATGGCCACCGCCAACGGTATCGATGGCGCCAACCGTCTCAAAAAACAGGAGCTCGTATTTGCCCTGTTAAAAAACCGCGCAAAAAAAGGAGAACCGACCTATGGTGACGGGGCTCTCGAAGTCCTGCCTGACGGTTTCGGCTTCTTGCGCTCTCCAGACACTTCGTATCTCGCTGGCACGGACGATATTTACGTCTCGCCGTCGCAGATTCGCCGTTTCAATCTCCATACCGGAGACACGATCGAAGGCGAAATCCGTACGCCCAAAGATGGCGAACGTTATTTTGCGATGGTCAAACTCGACAAGATCAATGGCGAGCCCCCGGAGAAGTGCAAACACAAAATCCTGTTTGAAAACCTCACGCCCCTGCACCCCAACGAGTGTCTGAAACTCGAACGCGACATACGGAGCGAGGAAAACATCACCGGTCGCGTCATCGACATGATTGCTCCGATCGGGAAAGGCCAGCGCGGCTTGCTCGTCGCCCCTCCCAAAAGCGGCAAAACGGTGATGCTCCAGCACATCGCACATTCGATCATCACCAACCATCCGGAAATAACCGTGATCGTTCTGCTGATCGATGAGCGTCCCGAAGAAGTCACTGAGATGCAACGCTCCGTGCGCGGTGAAGTCGTCGCCTCTACCTTCGACGAACCGGCCTCTCGTCACGTGCAGGTGGCGGAAATGGTGATCGAAAAGGCCAAACGCCTGACCGAGCACAAAAAAGACGTGGTGATCCTGCTCGACTCACTCACCCGCCTTGCCCGCGCGTACAATACGGTCGTCCCGGCCTCCGGGAAGGTACTGACTGGTGGTGTAGACGCCAACGCCCTGCAGAAGCCCAAGCGCTTCTTCGGCGCGGCACGAAACATCGAGGAAGGCGGCAGCCTCACAATCATTGCAAGCGCGCTGATCGACACCGGCAGCCGCATGGACGATGTCATCTACGAAGAGTTCAAGGGGACCGGCAACATGGAGATCCACCTGGACCGTCGCATGGCAGAAAAACGCATCTACCCGGCGATCAACGTCAATCGCTCAGGCACCCGGCGTGAAGAACTGTTGATGAAGCCCGACATCCTGCAAAAAGTCTGGGTGCTCCGCAAACTGCTTTACGGGATGGACGACATGGACGCGATGGACTTCCTTCTCGACAAGATACGCGCCACCAAAAACAACGACGAATTCTACGACGCCATGCGACGAGGCTGATACGCCTTGCCATCAGAAAACGGGCCTTGAAGGCCCGTTTTTTTTATTTTCAAGATTCTTCGAGCCCTGCTGAAACATCCGCGTCGTCACTGGATCATCACCGACGGCAGCGGTGGGGTCGAAGAGGTTCGGGGAGACGGGGTGGTGGGCGAGCAGCCGGTGATTGCACCGGGCGGTCAGCACCGTTATAGCAGCGGGGCGTTTCTG
>DATGNI010000053.1:0-34462 GCA_035306825.1 Azoarcus sp.
TCGATTGGCTTGACGCTGCGGATCGAGTCGACGGCGAAGCTGCGTAAATCGTTGCGCAGATGGCACCAGGCGTCGAGGTACCAGTTTTCGCGATAGTGGACGAGGCGCTGAGGGGAAATTTCGCGTTGGCTTTCCTCGCCGCTGCCGCGCGCGAAGTAATGGAGTTCGAGACGTTTGCGACGCAACAGGGCGGAGCCGATGTGTTCGAAGTGATCGAGCTGCATGCTGCGCTTGCCCACGCCGATGATGAGCACTCGACGGCGCACCTCTTCGGCTGGATCGTCAGCGGTGCCGAGCAGGGCGTTGAGGCGCGCCATGAGTGGCTGAATGTGGGGTGCGAGGATGCCGCCGGGGTCGAGATTGGCGAGCAGGTGTTGCATGGTCAGCAAAGCGTGGATTTCACGGTCGGAAAACCACAGGCCGGGCAGCTCGTACTGGGCGCCGGTTTGCGGGCCGTGCGTGAAACGATAGCCGCCGGCGTCACGGTCCCAGATGATGGGGGCGTTGAGACGGTCGCGCAGGTATTCGAGGTCGCGTTTGAGGGTGGCTAGCGATATCTCGAGCGCATCGAGCAACTCGTTGCGGGTGACAACGCCGCGTTCGGAGATGAGCTGGTCGATGCGATACAGGCGCTCGGTGCGATTCACGTGCGGATTGTCTCGCTGTCACTTACCCCAGGTGACGGGGGTTTTTGCGGCGAGAGAAATCTTGAACATTTCCAGCAGTGGCCAGCCACGTTGATACAGGCTGACCGGGGCGGCCATGCCTTGCGGGGCGGGTTCGTCTGGGTCATCCGGGGCGGTGCGTTCGGTCTGGCGGACGCGTTCGCGGTCGGCGTCGATGGCCTGCTGCAGACGGTCGATGGCCGCGGGAAGTTGTTCGACGGTGAAAATTCCTTCGTGTGCGTTGGCATCCTTGCCGACGATCTGGAGCAGCTGGGCTGCGATTTCGCCAAACATCAGCACGTCGGCAGCAGCACGAGATTTGAAGGTGATGACCATGATTGCCTCTGTTTGAAAAAATGTGTGCTACGTGTCGCGTACGGCGTAAATGCCGGGTGCATTGCGCCAGTACCCTTTGTAATCCATACCACAACCGAACAGGAAGCGATCGGCGACCTCAATGCCGGTGAAGTCAGCGCGCATGCCCGGGCGGGCCTTGCGGTCATGCTGTTTGTGTACAAGCACCGCGGTGAGCACCTGTGCGGCGCCGGCCGCTTTGACGTGGCGAGTGATGGCATCCAGTGTATTGCCTTCATCGAGGATGTCATCCAGCACAAGAACATTGCGGCCGGCCACGGGCGAGGCCGGTTTGGCACGCCATTCGAGCTCTTCGCCGCAGGTGCGGTCACCATAGCGGGTTGCGTGCAGATAGCTGGTTTCAAGCGGAAAACGCAGGCGAAAGAGCAGCTGGCCGGAGAAAATGACCGCGCCGTTCATGACAACGAATACCAGCGGGTTCGATTCGCCGAGGGCGGCCGTGATGTCGTGTGCGAGACGATCAAGTGCGGCATCAATAACGTTGGAATCAGCGAGACATTCGGCCTCGTCATATATGCGCCAGATTTCGTCGAGATTCATGCGGCGACCTTGCGTGGTTGGGGGGCTCGAGCCTATTCTACCTTTGTTGGCTGGTGGGCTTGGATGGATGCGCGTCAACGAGAGACTTGGCCGCGACGCAAAATATCAGTACCATTTAGGAATCCACCCGTGTTTTCATGGGAATGCCTTGGCCGCTGTTTTTACGTGCCCTCTAAGCATTTCGGACGCACTCGACCCCCGGCGGCATTGCTGACTTGAGGAGTGTGCCCGAGTCGGAACCATTTTAACCACGCAGCCTCTGCAGCCTGCGTGGTATTGCGTTTTTAGTGTTTTTCGTTTGTCACCTTGAAGGAGTACTACTCTCATGAGCAAAAAGTACAAAGTGCTGATTCTGGGGGCCTCATACGGCTCCCTGCTCGGCATGAAAATGGCGATGGCCGGTCATTCGGTCAAGCTGGTGTGCCTGCCAGCCGAGGCGGAATTGATCAATGCCGAAGGCTCGATCGTGCGCATGCCGATCCGTGGTCGTGAAGGTCTGGTCGAAGTTAACACCAAAAACCTGCCGGGTTCCGTGAGCGCCGATGTGCCGAGCGCGATCAACCCGTCGGAGTATGACCTGGTCGGTCTGGCCATGCAGGAGCCGCAATACCGCTCGCCGGGCGTGCGTGAGCTGCTCGACGCGATTGCCAAGTCCAACGTGCCGTGCATGTCCATCATGAACATGCCGCCGCTGCCCTTCATCGCCCGCATCCCGGGTATTGACGCCAACCTGCTGCGTGACTGCTACGCAGACGCAAGCGTGTGGGATTCGTTCGATCCGAAGATGATGAGTCTGTGCAGCCCGGATCCGCAAGCGTTCCGCCCGCCAGAAGAGAAAGTCAACGTGCTTCAGGTTCGTCTCCCGACCAACTTCAAGTGCGCCCCGTTCGAGGACGACGCCCACAGCCAGATCGTGCGCGATCTCGAGGCCGACATCCTGGCCGCGCGTTTTGATACCGGTTCCGAGCAGCTTGAGCTGCCGGTCAAGCTCCGCGCGCACGACTCGATCTACGTTCCGCTCGCCAAATGGGCCATGCTGCTGGCCGGCAACTATCGTTGCGTGCTGAAAGATTCGGTCCGCCCGATCAAGGAAGCCGTGCATGGGGACATCGAAGCCTCGCGCGCGATCTACGAGTGGGTCATGGATGTGTGCGTGGCGCTGGGTGCCAAGCGTGACGATCTGGTGCCGTTCCAGAAGTACGCCGACGCCGCTCAGTCGCTGGGTAGCCCGTCTTCGGCCGCCCGTGCGCTGGCCGCTGGTGCGACCCACATCGAGCGTGTTGACCGTGTTGTCCAGTTGCTCGCCAAGCAAAAGGGCATGCAGAACGCAGCGGTGGACGAAATCGTTGCCACGGTTGATGGCTGGCTCGAAGCCAACCGCAAGAAAGCCGCCTAAGCCGGTTTTTCTGGCATAGGTCAAACCGCCGCTGCCCTTTGGGTTGCGGCGGTTTTTTATTGTGCGTCCTGGATGCAGCGAACCGGCTTGAAGTTGGTTGGGCTCGCCTACAGCTTCCAGGCGTAATCGATCAGCAGCGGGGCATGATCGGAAAAACGTTCCGCTTTGTAGACGGAAGCTTCCGTCGCGGTGGCGGCCAACCCCTGTGTGGCGAGCTGATAATCCAGACGCCACCCGGTGTTGTTGGCCCACGCCTGCCCGCGGTTGGACCACCAGGTGTACGCCTCGCCGGTCGTGTCTGGATACAGGCGGCGATAGACATCCACCCAGTTGAGTTCGTCGAGTACGCGCGTCAGCCAGGCACGTTCTTCCGGCAGAAAGCCGGAGTTTTTCTGGTTGGAACGCCAGTTCTTGAGGTCGATTTCTTTGTGTGCAATGTTCCAGTCGCCGCACACCACGACTTCACGGCCACTTTTCATGAGGTTGGCGAGGTGTTCGTAGAAAAGATCCATGAATCGATATTTTGCTTCTTGGCGCAGCTCGCCGCTCGAGCCGGAAGGAACGTACACTGAAACCACCGACAACCTGTCGCCGAACACCAGCTCAATGTAGCGTCCCTCAGCGTCGAATTCGGCGTTGCCGATGCCCTGGATGACCTGATCTGGTTGATGGGGGGTAAAAATACCTACTCCGCTATACCCTTTCTTCTCGGCATAATGGAAATGGCCGTACCATCCGTCCGGATCGTGCATCTCCGGAGTCATGTTGCTGGCTTGGGCCTTGAGCTCCTGTACGCAGATGAAATCCGCGTGTTGGTGGGGAAGCCATTCAAAAAAGCCCTTGCGAGCAGCGGAGCGGATGCCGTTGAGGTTGGCCGAGATGATGCGTAACATGCGTCGATCATTTCCCTGAGAGTTGTACGGAACCATGGATTCTAGCCGCGATTTCATTGAACTTGCCTGCAATAAGGGCGTACTGCGATTTGGCTCCTTCGTGACGAAGGCCGGGCGCGAGTCGCCGTATTTTTTTAATGCCGGCCTGTTTGATGACGGCGAATCCTTTCGTGCCCTGTGCGGTTTCTATGCGGAGGCGATCCGGGCCTCTGGAGTGCCGTGCGATATGCTGTTTGGCCCCGCTTACAAAGGTATTCCACTCGTCGCAGGGGTGGCGATCCGTCTGGCCGAGTCCGGAACCAACGTTCCGTTTGCCTTCAACCGCAAGGAAGCGAAGGATCACGGAGAGGGCGGCAACCTCGTCGGTGCGCCGTTGTCGGGCCGTGTGTTGATTCTGGATGACGTGATTTCAGCCGGAACGTCCGTGCGCGAATCCGTCGATTTGATCCGTGCAGCCGGTGCCGAACCGGCGGGCGTGGTGATTGCGCTTGACCGCATGGAGCGAGGAGTTGGTGAACAATCTGCGGTGCAAGAGGTACGGGAAAATTTGGGTATTCCAGTAATCGCGGTGGCCAGCCTGGATGACCTCATTCGTTATCTGGAAGGCAGTGCCGAGCTGACCGCAAATCTCGCGGCAGTACGGGCGTATCGGGAACGTTATGGCGTGGATGTGGCGCACTGATCAATCTTCGTTGTTGCTGGCGGCGCTGATGTTGCTTCCGCTGCAGGCCGACGCGCAGAAAGCGGGGCGGACTTCCCTGTTCTGTTGCGAAAGCGCCGCGGGCGTTCCGGTGTGCGGTGAGCCGATGCCGCGCGCCTGTTATGGCCGTGCCTACCGGGAAATTTCGCCGGGTGGCCTGGTGGTGCGACGCGTCGAGGCGCCGCTCAGCAGCACCGAACGCGCAGAGCTCAAGGCGGCGAAACAGGCCCGCAATCTTGAGCAGGCCGAAGCGCTTCGCCATCAGCGTTACGATGAAGCGTTGCTCGAGACGTACCGCAGCCTGGATGAGCTGGACAAGAGCGAAGCACGCGCCGTGGCGGATATCGAGCAGGGGCTCGCTGATCTGCGCGAACGCCTGTACCGACTCGAGGTGGAGCGTGCCGAGCTGGGTGAGAATGCCACGCAGAATCAGATGCGCGTGGTGGAAGATGAAATCGCCAGCTATGAGCGCCTGATTGAGGCACGCGAGGGGGAAATCAAAGACATCCTCAAACGGTATGCCGAAGAACGGCGGCGGTATGCTGAGCTGATTGCCGAGCCGGATTCAGCGAACCGGCCGTAATCCGGCCGCAGCCCGCGTCAATCGCTGGGTACGCAGGCGCCTTCAGTGCGCAATGCTTGTAACACGCCTCATCTCGCCAGACGGCAAGGGACACCGCGTCGCCGATAGTGATGGATCGGTTCATCCGACCAGAGTGTTTGCTGGTATCGGCCTGATGGCTCGATACCAGCACATCCTTACAGCAATACCCGTTCAATGCCGCCGTGGTTGGCCTGGGAAATATATTCCGGCAACCAGTTCTCACCGAGAATGTGTTTGGCAATCTCGACCACGATGTAATCGGCCTCGATATTTCCGTCATCTTCGTAGCGCGACAGCCCTTGCAGGCAGCTTGGACAGGACGTCAGCACTTTCACAGGTGTGGAGGCGGACGCACCCTCGCGCAACGCGGCCGCTCCCTTCTCGATCTCTTCTTGCTTGCGGAAACGCACTTGCGTTGAAATGTCCGGACGGGTCACTGCGAGCGTGCCGGATTCGCCGCAGCAACGATCGCTCAGATCCACCCGCGTGCCCATCAGCTCATTCGCCACCTGAAGCCCTGAATATTGCTTCATCGGTGTATGGCAGGGTTCGTGATACATGTAGCGCACGCCGTCAATCCCGTCGAGTTTGATGCCTTTTTCCATCAGATATTCGTGGATGTCGATCAGCCGGCAGCCGGGGAATATTTTTTCGAACTGATACTTCTCCAGCTGATCCATACAGGTGCCGCAAGAGACCACCACGGTCTTGATGTCGAGGTAGTTAAGCGTATTGGCGAGGCGATGAAAGAGTACGCGGTTATCGGTGGTGATCTTCTGCCCCTTGGCCTCCTCGCCGGCGGCGGTTTGCGGGTAGCCGCAGCATAAATAGCCCGGCGGCAACACGGTCTGCGTACCCACGTGGTAGAGCATTGCCTGGGTGGCGAGGCCAACCTGGCTGAACAGACGTTCCGAACCGCAGCCCGGAAAGTAGAACACCGCTTCGGAGTCTGCCGTGGCCTTTTTGGGGTCGCGGATGACCGGGATGACCTTGTCGTCTTCAATGTCGAGCAGTGCGCGGCTGGTGCGTTTGGGCAGGTTTCCGGGCATCGGCTTGTTGACGAAATGGATCACCTGAGCCTGGATCGGTGCCTTGCCGCGGGTGGCCGGCGGAGTCCTGACCTGTTCCTGTATGAAACCGAGTGACTTGCCGACGCGGTGGGCGAGGCGCTGTGCCTGGTACCCCCATTCGATCATGCCTTTGCGGATGAGCTTGATCGTGGCTGGATCCTTGATCGTCAGGAAAGCCATTGCGGCGGACTTGCCCGGATTGAAGCTTTTCTTGCCCTGTTCACGCAGGATGTTGCGCATTTTGATCGATACGTCCCCGAAGTCGATATCGACCGGACAGGGGTTAAAGCATTTGTGGCACACCGTGCAGTGGTCGGCCACGTCTTCGAATTCGGTCCAGTGAGCGAGCGACACCCCGCGGCGCGTTTGTTCCTCGTAGAGGAATGCTTCAATCAGCAGCGAGGTGGACAGGATCTTGTCACGCGGACTGTAGAGCATGTTGGCGCGCGGTTCATGGGTGGCGCACACCGGTTTGCACTTGCCGCAGCGCAGGCAGTCCTTGATGTCGTGGGCGATATCCCCGATGTGGGTCTGCTCCATGATGAGCGATTCGTGCCCCATCAGGTTGAAGCTGGGAGTGTAGGCGTTGTCGAGCGCACCGTTCTGGCCGTTGCGCATCAGTTTGCCGCGGTTGAAGTGGCCCTTGGGGTCGACCTTTTCCTTGTATTGCCAGTAATCGCTCATCTCCGCGTCGGTGAGATAGTCGATCTTGGTAATGCCGATGCCGTGTTCGCCCGAAATCACGCCGTCGAGCGAGCGTGCCAGGGCCATCACGCGATCCACCGTGCGGTTGGCGGTGGCCAGCATTTCGTAATGGTCAGAGTTGACCGGAATGTTGGTGTGCACGTTGCCGTCACCGGCATGCATGTGCAGCGCGACAAACACGCGCCCGCGCAGCACGGCGTGATGGATTTCAGCAAAACGCGCGAGCACTTTTCCAAAGACCGTTCCGGAGAAAATCGCCTCCAGTGCCGGTTGTAACTCCTTCTTCCACGAAGTGCGCACCGAATAGTCTTGTAAACGGTGAAACAGCACCGGATTGGCGGCGCGGTTGGTCAGTTCGGTGGCTTCAATACCGTATTCGGCGAACTGCGCTTCAGCCTCGGCGAGCGGCGTATCGAGATTGTCGAGCAGCCATTGCCAGCGACGGCGCACCTCGGCCACCGTATCCAGCGCAGCTTGACGGCGATCGCCGATCAGCTCTTCGGCGCTCAGACCGGATTCGTCCGGCGCGAGAGGCAGCTTGCCGGCGATAAATTCGGCGAGCGCATCACACAAGGCAAGTTTGTTGTGTGTCGACAACTCAATGTTGATGCGTTCGATACCGTCGCAATATTGGCCCATGTGGGGCAGCGGGATGACGACGTCTTCGTTGATCTTGAATGCGTTGGTGTGCTTCGAGATGGCCGCGGTACGGGAGCGGTCGAGCCAGAAGCGTTTGCGCTGTTCGGGCGTGGTGGCTACAAAGCCTTCTGCGCCGCGCGCGTTACACATGCGCACGACGTGGGAGGCGGCGGCCATCACGGTATTTTCGTCATGGCCGACAATATCGCCCACGAGCACCATTTTGGGGCGACCGTGACGTTTTGCCTTGGTGGCGTAATCCACCGCTTTCACGTAGCGCTCGTCGAGGTGTTCCAGACCCGCGAGTTGCACGCCGGCGGCGTGGCCTTCGCCACCCGGTTTGAAATAGTCGGTGATTTCGACAATTGCAGGCACTGCCTCGCGCACCTGGCCGAAGAACTCCAGGCACACCGTGCGCGTGACCGGCGGCATCTTGTGCAACACCCAGCGCGCGGCAACGATCAGGCCGTCCGTGCCTTCTTTCTGCACACCCGGCACGCCACCGAGAAACTTGTCGGTTACGTCCTTGCCCAGGCCGGCTTTGCGGCACTGCGCGCCGGGCAGGGTGAGAGTTTCCTCCGCCAGCAGTTTTTTGCCCGTCGGGTCATAACGGCGCAGGTGAAATTCAGCGGTTTCCTGTTCGTGAATCTTGCCCAGGTTGTGGTTGACCCGCTCGACCTCCAGCCAGTCGCCCTCTGGCGTAACCATTTTCCACCAGGCCAGATTGTCGAGGGCGGTACCCCATAGCACAGCCTTCTTGCCGCCGGCATTCATGGCGATGTTGCCGCCGATACAGGAGGCTTCGGCCGAGGTCGGATCGACCGCGAACACGCGTTCGGCGGCTGCCGCAGCTTCGGCCACGCGCGCGGTGATGACGCCCGCGCCGGTGCGGATGGTTGGCACGGCTTCGGTGTGACCGGGCAGCACGGTATCCTCGACCGGGCTGATAGAGACGAGCTTTTCGGTGTTGATGACCACGGATTTCGCATCGAGCGGAATCGCCCCGCCGGTGTAACCGGTGCCGCCGCCGCGCGGAATGATGGTCAGGCCAAGGTCGATACAGGCGCGCACCAATGGTGCCATCTCTTTTTCAGTGTCCGGGCACAGTACGACGAACGGATATTCCACGCGCCAGTCCGTGGCGTCCGTGACGTGCGAGACACGAGAATGACCGTCGAAACGGATGTTGTCCTTGCGAGTGTGTTGATTCAGTGTCTTGCTGACTCGCTTGCGCAGCTCGGCGGTGTCGGTGAAAAAGCGGGCGAAAGCATTCACCGCGCGTTCGGCGGCGACGATCAGGCGCGAAACCTTGGCGCTGCGTTCAGGGTCATCGGCAGCCGTGGCTGCACGACGTTTCTCGACTTCACGCAAACGATGGTGCATTGCGTCGATCAGCGCATTGCGTCGATTACGGTTGGTGAGCAGGTCATCCTGAAGGTAGGGGTTGCGTTGTACGACCCAGATATCACCCAGTACTTCGTACAGCATCCGTGCCGAACGGCCGGTAACACGCTCCGCGCGCAGGCTGTCGAGCGTCTCCCAGGCTTCGGCGCCGAGCAAACGGATAACGATCTCGCGGTCGGAGAACGAAGTGTAGTTGTAAGGAATTTCGCGCAAGCGCTGAGTCATGAGAGATTTCCGAAGCAATGCAACATCAGACCAATGATTGTAGCGTGAGTGGGTTCATTTTTCCCTGTCAGTAAAGCCGCATCGTCTATAGGGAATTGATGTTGCGGTGCAATATCAGCTTCTGCGGCAGGCACTTTTAACTGAGGATTCGAATGCCGCCAAGTGTTGTTGCCGGTAATTCGAGCGGGTCGAACGCGATGTCTCCGTCGGCAACATCCGTGTCGCGCGTGAGGCCGCGAAAATCGAATAAATCCGCATCCAGCATGTGCGATGGCACGACGTTGGAGAGCGCGGTGAAAATCGATTCGATGCGTCCCGGGTGTGCCTGCGCCCAGCCTTGCAGCATGGCCTTGATTTGCTGACGCTGGGCGTTTTCTTGTGTGCCACACAAATTGCACGGGATGATCGGATACGCCATCGTCCGCGAAAAGCGGGCAATGTCGGCTTCGGTGCAGTAGGCAAGCGGGCGAATCACAACGTTCTCGCCGTCATCGCTGACGAGTTTGGGTGGCATCGATTTGGTGCGCCCGCCGAAGAACAGATTGAGAAAAAAGGTTTCCAGGATGTCGTCGCGGTGATGGCCAAGCGCGATCTTGTTTGCCCCTATCTCGCGCGCTGTGCGGTAAATGATGCCGCGCCGCAGGCGGGAGCACAGCGAACAGGTGGTCTTGCCCTCGGGTATCTTGTCCTTGACGATGGAATAGGTGTCTTCGGTGACGATGCGGTATTCCACCCCGAGCGATTCGAAATACGCGGGCAGCACGTCGGCCGGGAAACCGGGCTGCTTCTGATCGAGGTTCATCGCGATGAGGCGAAAATCGATCGGTGCGCGTTTGCGCAGCTCGAGCAAGCAGGACAAAAGGGTGTAGGAATCCTTGCCGCCCGAAACGCACACCATCACGGTGTCGCCGTCGGCAATCATGTTGAAATCGCCGATCGCCTCACCGACGCCGCGCTCAAGCTTTTTCTTGAGACGCAGAAAAGTGTTGGAGAAGCGTTCTGGCGGTACGTTCACGACCCTACATCCCTTTTAAAATCAACGATTATACGCGCTCGGCGCTACTTGCGGGAGTGCTCAGATGGGCGTTGCGGCCACCGTCGACAGCCAGAATCTGCCCCGTCACATAGGGGGCGTTGAGCAACAAGAAACGAACGGCTCCGGCAATGTCCGCGGGATGGCCCTCGCGCTGGAGCAAGGTGCTGGCGACGATGGCTTTGCGCTCGGCGGGCGGAAACTGATCGTCGTCGGGCCATTCGATTGCGCCGGGCGAGACGCCGTTGACGCGCACGTGTGGCGCCAGCTCCACCGCCAGCGCGCGTGTCAGGCCGAGCAAGCCGGCTTTGGCCGCACAGTACAACGAATAGCCGCGCAACGGACGCTCGGCATGGACGTCGAGGATATTGATGATCGCACCGTTGTGTGCAGCCAGTTCCGCCGCGAGCGCTTGCGACAGAAACAACGGGCCGCGCAAGTTGGAGCCGATCAGCGCATCCCACGCCGCGTTGTCAATGTCGCCGATGGGGGTGGGGAAAAAATCCGAAGCATTGTTTACCAGACCATCGAGACGCCCGAAGGCGGCGTGAGCGGCCGTTGCCACACGTTCGGGGATGCCGTCGGCGGTGAGGTCGCCGGCGATCGTTATGGCTGAATCCGGTCGAAGGGCGTTGAGCTCGGCGGCGAGTGCGTGGGCGCTGTCGGCGCTGCGCCGATAATGAATCACGAGGCGGCAGCCGGCTGCATGCAGGTTGCGGGTGATTTCTGCGCCGAGCCGCCGTGCGGCACCAGTGACGAGGATGGCGGGCGCTTCGTCGGTGGTGTTCACTGCAATTCTCCGGAAGGTGAATCAAAGAGCGTGAGAAGCCAGTCGAGAATGCGTTCGGCGGCGATTTCCCAGTCACGTTCGAGCATGATCGCATGGCCGAAATCGGGCAGGATCTCGGCCGGAGCGCCGAGCGCCTTGCCGGTGGCGATCACTTCTCGCGGCGGCACCAACTGGTCGTATTCGGTGCCGAGAATGAGCATCGGCGGACGGTGCATGCGAGCCGTGCGAACCCACTCCAGGCCGAACAGACCCCGGATTGCACGCATCGATTCGGGTTGTGCGTGACGCAGATGGGCGACCAGGCGCTCATCCTCGATCGGCTGGTGAAACATCGAATTGCGAATGTTTTTGGCAGAAAGCGAGCTGCCGGTCAGCACGCGGTTGAGTCTGAGCGCCAGTAGCGGGCGCTTCATCAGCATCCAGAGCATCGAGGGCGCGAAGCCGTGAGGCGGCACCGGACACAATAATACCGCGCCGGGCGTCTGCAGGCGTTCCAGACATTTTTGTACGATAAAGCCGCCCATTGAATGACCGATGAGTACCGGCGGCGTGGGCAAGGCGGCAATCGTGCGTTCGACGTCATCCACATAGTCGGCAAGACGCATCCGGGCAAGATCGATACGCCCCTCACTTTTGCCGTGACCGGACAGCGACAGCGCGTGCGCGGTGAAACCGTGTTGGGCGAACCACGGCAAAAAATATTCATCCCAGCACCAGGCGCCGGAATAGGCGCCGTGCACAAACAACAGGGGTACCGGATGGGCTGGACCGACGGGCGTTCGGGTGATCAGTTCAAGGCGCCGGGGGGGCGTCATCGGGCGGGCACCTCCAGCCCCCGCTGTACGGCGGGACGTGCCGAAATTTCATCGTACCAGCGCTGGACGTGAGGTAAGTCGGCCAGTTCGATTTGCTGCCACGGGTGGCGTGCAATCCACGGATAGGTGGCGATGTCGGCAATGGTGTATTCATCGCCGGCGATCCATGCGTGCTCAGCCAGACGGCGATCCAGCACGCCGTAGATGCGTTGCGCTTCGGCAGCGTAACGTTTCTTCGCGTAGGGTACGTCTTCCGGCGCGAAACGCAGGAAATGATGCGCCTGACCCAGCATCGGTCCGACCGATCCCATCTGCATCATCAGCCATTGCAGAACCGTGTAGCGTGCCTGCGCCTGAGTGGGAAGCAGACGGCCGGTTTTTTCGGCGAGATAGATCAGGATGGCGCCGGACTCGAACAGGGAGATCGGCGCACCGTCCGGTCCATCGTGGTCGATGATTGCGGGAATCTTGTTGTTCGGGCTGATGTTGAGGAATTCAGGCGCGAACTGCTCATCCTGCGTAATGTTGATGGCCTTGATTTCGTATGGCAGGCCGAGTTCTTCGAGGGCAATCGAAATCTTGAAACCGTTCGGGGTGCCCCAGGTGTACAGCGTGATCATGGCGGTTTCCGTCAGGGAGTCAGAGCGTGTTGAAATGGTTGATCGTGATTCTGGTCATCGTGCTGGTAACCAACGTGTTCCGACAAACGCTGGCACGCCATCTGCGCCTTGGGCAGTTGCCGGGTGACCTCCGCTTCACTTTTCGTGGTCGAGCTTACCAGTTTCCGTTTACCACCACGGTGTTGCTGTCGCTTGCAGCGTTTGCGTTGTTGCAACTGATTTAGAACGCGCCGTCTTCGTCCGATGGCTGGATGGGATGGTTCAGCATTGTCGAGGCAAGCGAGCCGACGGGCTGCGCCGAGATGATGTTCAAACGGTGTGCAGACCGTGATTTCAACGGTGCGTGCGTGCGGCCGCCTTGGCGATGGCGTCGATGCGTGCCGCGCGAATACGTTGCGGAATGTCCGCTTTGTTCGCACAGGCTTTGGCGATGGCACCGCCATCCGGGACGTGGGCGGCGTCCAGTGCGGTGCGCCAGCCTTGTTGGGCAGCAGCGCTCAAACCGCAATGCGCGGCGGCGGCAAGCAGGCTGTGGAAGCGTTGCGGACGACGTAATGCGTCGCATCGCATCAGCAGATCAAGGCGGCTTTCCGGTGTTTGCGCAGCGTGCAGCGCGACGTTTTCACGCGCGAGCAGAACGGCAAGGTCGCGCACGTCGTTGGGTGACTTGATGCGTTCGGAAACCGCGCGAACGGTGTCGGCGTCGAGATGATGGAGCAGGCAGGCCCAGCGGACCTCAAGCGTTGCATTCTGTGTCGCAGCCTGCGTCACAGCGGCGCTGTCCATGCCTTCAAGTTCGGGGAGCAAACGTTCCAGCGCGCCGCATGCGTGCAACACCTCGAGCATGCGCAAAGGGTGTTTCTCGCCCAGTCCGCGTGCCAGCTCCTGCCAGACACGCTCGGCAACGAGGTGCTCGATTTCCCCTGCGGTGACGATCTCGCGCATCAGGTCGAGGGTTTCCGGCGCGACGTCGAATTCCCCGTAACGCGCGGCAAAGCGCGCCACCCGCAGAACGCGCAAGGGATCTTCACTGAAGGCGGGGCTGACGTGCCGCAACAGGCGTGCGGCCAGATCGCGCTGGCCACCGTACGGATCCACAATCTGTCCCGTGTCATCACGCGCCATGGCGTTGATGGTCAGGTCACGGCGGCGCAAGTCCTCTTCGAGCGTGACGTCCGGCGCGGCGTGAAAGCTAAAACCCTTGTAACCGGGTGCGGTTTTGCGCTCGGTGCGTGCGAGCGCGTATTCCTCATGGGTGTCCGGATGCAGAAACACCGGGAAATCCTTGCCTACCGGCCGAAATCCGGCATCGAGCATTTCCTGCGGCGTGGCACCGACCACGACCCAGTCGTGATCGCGCACGGGGAGCCCCAGCAATTCATCGCGCACTGCACCGCCCACCACATAGCAGCGCATCAGTGGCCCGCTTTCTGACCGAGATAGCCTGGCGCAACCTCTTCAAGCGAGGTCGGGTCGAGGCCGAAGGGCAATGGGGGGCCGGAGGCAATATTGTCTACGCGCAACGACCGTACATTATCGCGGCTCATCGGCGGGCGAGGCAGCACTTCCATGCTTGCCGCCTGCACCATCGCGAGCGGCTCCGGAAGGCCGAATACAAGGCGTTTGCGGCCGGTGAGGGTGCACACATAGCGCACCAGTTCCGCGAGCGTGTAGACCTGTGGGCCGGCCAGTTCGAAAGTCTGACCAACGGTGCTGTCGTCACTCAGACTGCGAACGATGACTTCCGCGACATCTTCGACGAAAACCGGCTGAAAACGCGTATTGGCGCCGGCAAGCGGTAATGCCGGAAAATATTTGGTGAGTTGTGCGAACAGGTTGAGAAAACTGTCACCGGGGCCGAACACCACCGACGGACGCAGGATGGTCCACGCCATTTCATCATTGCGCACGGCCGCCTCGCCGGCGGCCTTGGAGCGCTGGTATTGTGAGGGGCCGTCTGCGTTTGCGCCCAGTGCGCTGACATGCACCAGGCGGCGCACGCCAGCCTTTTGGCAGGCGGCGACGATGCGTCCTGGCAGAGCGACATGCGCTTGGTCGAAATCCGGGCCCCAGGGCGTGCCGCTGCGCGAATGCAGGATCCCGACGAGGTTGATGACCGCGCTTGCACCAACGAGCAGCTCGTCGAGCGTGGCGTTCTCGTGGAGGTCAGCTTCCACCGCCTCGACGCCAGGTTGTTTGTTGAGTTCGCGGACCTGCGCCGCATTCCTCGACGGTACCCGCACGCGCCACCCCTCTTGCGTGAGACGGGTGATGACCGCGCGACCGATGAAACCACTGCCGCCGGTGACGAGAATGAGCTTGTCGTTCATGGGTGTTTAGCGATCCGCAAAGGTGGGCGCCATCTCCGGGAAAATGGTTTTGAGCCGTTCCTTGAGTGACTGTGGACGGCTGGAAAACAGTGCGCTGTAGATGATTTCGTTAACGAAAACTTTTTCGACGTAGTCGCGCGTTTCGTTGATTGGAATCGTCGCGATGTAGATCGTGGCGTCGAGCGGTCGGTCAGCGCGCCAACGTTTCGCCCGGCCCGGACCTGCATTGTAACCGGCTGCGGCGAGAACTTCATTGCCGTCAAGATCATCCAGCAGCATGCGCAGATAATGGGTGCCAAGCTTCACGTTGATACGCGGATTGTTCAGCATGCCGGTATGAAAATCCCGCATGCCGATCTTGTTGGCGACCAATTGGCCGGTGCCCGGCATCACCTGCATCAGACCGCGCGCACCGGCACCGGAGCGGGCCGGCACGTTGAAGCGGCTTTCCTGACGCATCAGGCCGTACACCCAAGCGGGATCGATGTTGCGCGCCTGGGCGTGGGGTTCAATCAGATCGCGCCAGGGCGTAGGAAAGCGGAGAGTGAAGTTGGCGTGTGAATCGGCCAGTTCGGCGGTGTTGATGGCGCGATCGTGAAGCTCTTGATCGCGCGCGATGTGCGCAGCGGCGAGCAGGAAGGAGCGGTCGCGTCCGCGCACGGCGGCAATCCATTCGCGCACGCCTTCCACCGGCAGGCCGATGCGATAGAACGCCAAGGCCCGTTCGATGGCGGGATCGGTGGCGACGCGCTGGCGTTCGGTGCGGCTAACCTCTTCGTCGGGTGTGACCACGGCAAAAGGCTGGCCAAGTTCGTCGGCGGCAAGCATGCCGTAATAACCATAGCGATCCGCAATGCGGGCGTAGTGTTGTTGGGCGGCATCCTTTTGGCCGAGCTGAGCGAGCGCGCGAGCGTGCCAATAGATCCATTCTTCCTGCTCTTGCTCGGCCGCTGTAAGGCGGCTGATGGCGCGTTCGACGGCGGCCCAGTCTTCCGCCCGCAGCGCTGCGCGCACGCGCCATTCGCGCTGCAGGGGCGACATCTCGACGTCGCCGGCAAGGGCAAACCATTCGTTTGACTGTGGCAGCCTTGAAAGCGCGCCGAGGTAGCCGAAAGAGGCGTATAGATACGCCCGTTCGGCAGGCGAGAAATCCGCTTCGCGCTTCAGCATGCGGACGTAGGCCGCGACGGTTTCATCCTGGCGAGCCATGCGCACCAATGCGGCAATCGCCATTTCCCGACCTGCGCGCGTAGCATTGAACTGCGCGGGCAATTGGTCGAAATAGGCAGCCGGATTGGCGATCAGACGATCGAAATCGCGCGCTTGAGACAGGCCCATCCATTCCAGGGTGGTGCGTGCCGCAGCCGGTGTGCGGCTGTCAATCTGGCGGCGGAAACGTTGCCACGCGGCATTTTCGTCGATGTGGCCGCTGGTCACGGCCGTGGCGAGTACCGGCTCGCAGGCAGTGTGTGCGGTGTCGAGCGTTTCCCACTGTGCGACGATTTCCTCCAGCGCGGTCGTGTCGCCCAAGGCGTGACGACTGCGCCAGTCGAGACAGCGGGTTTCCGCGTTCGGGAGGGCGTCCGGCAGAACCTGGCGGACGCCGCGCCAATTGTTTTCGTCGGCAAGGTGACGCGCCCAGGCGCTCGCCAGTCGGCTGGCCGGTACGCTGCCCTGATAGGTCTGGATATAAGCGGTGATGGAGGTCGCGGGCGGTGGGTCCGCACGGTCAAGCTGGTGCAGGAGCAGCCAGTACGGAACATAGTGGTCGAGCGGATGGTCTTCGCGTTGCATGGCGAGGCGCTGCAGCAGCGCCCCGTCATCACTTCGCAGCGCTTCCCGAGCCGCTAGAATGCGTTGATCCCCCTGTTGTGCGGCGAGCGTGCTGCAAAAGAGGAAGAAAGACAGGCCAACGAGGACAATTTTCATGCGCTTACCACAACAATCCCGAAAGTTGCGTCGGATGGAGGCACCGTCATGAGCGCAGCCGCCCGACCCCCCACGAGCAACATGCCCGCAGACGAAGACATCCTAGCGCGTCGACGCGCGATCAGGAATGCTGCACTTGTAACGCGCGAAGGGCTGACCGTCACCGCGCGCGTGGCGCTTGAGCGTCGCCTCGAAGCGCATCTGAGGGCGCTTCTGACACGGCTCGCGCCCTCTTCGTTGGCCTTTTGCTGGCCGTTTCGTTCCGAGCCGGATTTGCGTCAATTTGTGGCGCATTGGCTCCATGAGAATCCGGCACGACGCGCCGCATTGCCGGTGGTGACCGCACGGGGGGAGCCCCTTGCGTTCCGACGCTGGGCGCCGGGGGTGGAAATGGTGCCGGACCGTTATGGCATCCCGCACCCCTGCGAGGGGGAAATGCTTGATCCGGAGGTGTTGCTGGTACCGTTGAATGCGTTCGACGCGCAGGGTTTCCGACTGGGATACGGCGGTGGGTATTTCGATCGCACGCTGGCGCAGACACAAGGGGCCACGGCGGTGGGCGTCGGATTTGAACTGGGACGTGTGATGAGCGTATTTCCGCAGGCGCACGATCAGCCCATGGAGTGGATTGTGACCGAAGCGGGGGCGTTCGAAGCCGGCGCGTAGAAGTCTCGCGAGGTGCGCCCCAGCGAGGCGGGCGCGTTTCAGCCTCCGAGAAACAGCCGGTAGGCCGGGTTTTCGGTTTCTTCGACCAGGCCGTAGCCCAGACGCTGGACGAATTCATCGAACTTGTCCTTGTCCGTATCTGGCACCTGCATGCCCACCAGCACGCGACCGAAGTCGGCACCGTGGTTGCGATAGTGGAACAGACTGATGTTCCAGTCGCCCTGCAACTCGGAGAGGAAACCCAGCAGGGCGCCGGGACGCTCAGGAAAGGCGAAACGGAAAAGACGCTCGTTGTCGACCTGCGGCGCGCGTCCGCCCACCATGTGGCGGATGTGGGACTTGGCCATTTCGTCGTCGGTGAGGTCGATCGCGGGGAGCTCGTGGCGTGCCAGCATCTCGGTCAGACGCGAGATTTCGCCACGGCTTTGCACGGTCACACCGACAAAAATGTGCGCAACGTCTGCGTCGGCGTACCGGTAATTGAATTCGGTGATGTTGCGCTTGCCGAGGATGTTGATGAACTTGCGGAAGGTGCCGGGACGTTCGGGAATGCTGACGGCAAGCACGGCTTCACGCCGCTCGCCGATTTCGGCGCGTTCGACGACGAAACGCAGGCGGTCAAAGTTCATGTTGGCGCCCGAGGCGACCGCCACCAAGGTTTTGTCACGCAGCTTGGGATTGCGGCGCAGGTATTCCTTGGCGCCCGCGGTAGCCAGCGCGCCGGACGGTTCGAGGATGCTGCGCGTGTCCTCGAAAATATCTTTGATGGCCGCGCAGATCGCATCGTTGTCGACGAGAATCATCTCATCGATGTATTCGCGACAGACGCGGAACGTTTCCACGCCGACCTGTTTGACGGCGGTGCCGTCGGCGAAGATGCCGACCTGCTCGAGCGTGACGCGTTTTCCTGCAGCGAGCGAACGCGTCATCGCGTCGGCGTCGACGGTTTCGACGCCGATTATCTTGGTCTCCGGCCGCAGGCGCTTGATGTAAGCAGCTACGCCAGAAATCAGGCCGCCGCCGCCCACCGCGCAGAAGACGGCATGAATTGGACGCGGATGAGCGCGCAGGATCTCCATCCCGATCGTGCCTTGACCGGCGATGACATCCGGGTCATCAAAGGGGTGAACGAAAGTCAGGCGTTCCGTCTGCGCCAGTTCCATGGCGTGCGTATAAGCGTCTGAATAAGAATCGCCATGCAAGACGACTTCGCCTCCGTGCGCGCGGACCGCGGCAATTTTGATTTGCGGGGTCGAGATCGGCATGACAATGACCGCGCGGGTGCCGAGCTTGACCGCAGACATGGATACGCCCTGCGCGTGATTGCCTGCTGAAGCGCAGATTACGCCGCGCTTCAGCGCTGCGGGCGAGAGCTGCGCCATCTTGTTATACGCACCGCGAATCTTGAAGCTGAATACGGGTTGCATGTCTTCGCGCTTGATCAGCAGCGAATTTCCGAGACGTTCGGACAGGTTGTCGGCGCGTTCGAGCGGCGTTTCCTCGGCGACGTCGTAGACGTGCGCATTGAGGATTTTTTCCAGGTAGTCCTGCGGGGCGACGGCCATGATGAGGCAGGGAGAATTGACAAGAGACTGAGCGTAACAGCCCCGCATGCGCCGCAGCAAGCGGATCAGCTGCTTTTGTCGCCGTCCATGATGCGCTGATGGTGCTCAATGAATTCCTGGGTAGCGTCGATGCCGCGCAATTTGAGGATGGTCGAACGCACGGCGGCTTCGAGCAGCACGGCGAGGTTGCGACCCACCGCCACCGGCAGCACGATGTACGGAATGTCGCAGCCCAAAACGCTTTGCATTTCCATCTGCAGCGGCAAACGGTCCGGATCGTTGTGGCCGGGCGTACGGCGCTCCAGATGTACGATCAAGCGCAGACGCATCTTTCGCCGCGAAGCGGTTTCGCCGAAAATGGTGCGAATGTTGAGCATCCCCAGCCCGCGTACTTCGATGAAATCCTGGAGCAGGGGCGGGCAACGACCTTCGATCACCGTCGGCGCAATGCGCGAGAATTCGATGACGTCGTCTGCGACCAGTCCGTGACCGCGCGAAATCAGTTCCAGCGCGAGTTCCGATTTTCCGGTGCCGGAATCACCGGTGATGAATACACCGATGCCGAGCACATCCACAAATACGCCGTGGAGCGAGGTTTTTTCCGACAGTTCGCGCGCCAGCAGGGCACGTAACTGATCCATCACGTACCGCGCATCGTGCGCAGTGGTGAAGAGCGCAATGTCGTGCGCCTTGCAGTCATTCAGAATGAGGTTGGGCAGTTCGCAACCGTCGGCGACGATGATGGCCGGCGGGCGGGCGCTGAGGACGTCTTCAAGATGCTGGATGGCGCGTTCTTGAGGCTGGCGGCGCACCCAGGCCAGTTCGGCGTTGCCGATGATCTGGATGCGTTCGGGGTGAATCAGGTTGAGATGGCCGACCAGATCCGCCGGCCATAGCTCGGGTTCGGACACCATGATGACGCGTTCGAGGGCGCCGCATACATGATTGAGCGCTAGCGCCTCACGCCGCGCTTCAAACAGCTGCGCGACGCTGATCTGTCGCATTGGGCGTCCAGGTGGTGAAGATTTCGTGTACCTCGGCCTCAGTGGGCGCAGTTTCAAGGCGGGCGCATATGGCTGCATCACTGAACATCTGGGCAAGCTCGGAGAGCAATTGCAGATGTTGCTGGTTCGCTTGTTCGGGCACGAGCAGGACGAACAGCATATTCACCGGCTGGCCGTCAGGGGCATCGAATTGAACTGGATTCTTGAGGCGAAAGAAGGCGCCGGCAGCTTTTTGCAGGCCCTTGATCCGACCGTGAGGAATCGCGATACCTTGGCCCAGACCCGTGGAACCGAGTCGTTCGCGGGAAAACAGGCTGTCGAATACATCGCTACGGGCGATGCCGAGATTGTTCTCGAAGAGTAGCCCGGCTTGTTCGAATACGCGTTTCTTGCTGCTGGCGTCGAAATCGACGACCACGTGTTCGATCGGGAGAAGTTCGGCTATCAGACTCATTTCAGAGGGTCCGGTGGGCGCATGGCACCGCGCAGGCCGGGACGTCGAAGGTTGCTGGGGTGCGCCAATACGCCATCAAAGTGCATGAGTATAGACGCACCCCATAAGGTTTGCAGGGACTACGGGTGCAATACGGCGAGACTATTGTTCGGCGGCCTCGCTGGCAGGTTGATGCTTGAGCGCTTCGTGATCATGGCCGCGGCTCTTTTGCTTGTATTTCACGATCTGCCGATCGACTTTGTCGATCATCAGATCGATGGCGGCATACAGATTCTCGTCTTGGCTCTCGGCGAAAATATCCTTGCCTTTCACGCGGATGGTGACTTCGGCTTTCTGCCGCAGTTTTTCGACCGACAGGATCACACCGATGCTGGTGACATCGTCAGCGTGACGAACCGCCTTTTCCAGTTTGCCGGATACATAGTCGCGGATGGCAGGGGTGACTTCCACATGATGGCCGGTGATGGTGAGATTCATGATCGCTCCTCGCGTCGTATAAAGGTCAGATCTGCTTGCGCTGACTGACCGGGGGAATACCCAGGGACTCGCGATATTTCGCAATCGTCCGTCGGGCAACCACGATGCCCTGCTGGCCGAGCACGTCGGCTATGCGGGAATCGGAAAGCGGCTTTATCTTGTCTTCAGTCTCGACCAACTGACGGATCAGGGCACGGATGGCTGTCGATGATGCTGTACCGCCGGTGTCCGTGGAGACATGGCTGCCGAAAAAATATTTCAGTTCGTACAGCCCGTGCGGCGTAGCCATGAATTTCTGTGTAGTGACCCGTGAGATGGTGGATTCGTGCAACTCCAGTTCGTCGGCAATCTCCCGCAGCGTCAAAGGACGCATCGCTATGGCTCCATACTCGAAGAACTGGCGCTGATGGTCAACGATTGCCTGCGATACTCGCAAAATAGTATCGAAACGCTGGCGCACATTTTTGATCAGCCAGCGCGCTTCCTGCAGTTGGCTGGACAGTGCACCGGCCGCGCCGCGGCCTTGCTGCAGCAGGCTGGCGTAGAGCGCGTTGATGCGCAGTTTTGGCATGGCCTCATCGTTGAGACTGGCCTGCCAGCCTGCGTTTGTCTTGCGCACGGTGACTTCAGGCACGATATAACCGGCGCGTTCGCTGCCATATTGCAGGCCGGGATGTGGGGAGAGGCTGCAAATCAGCGCGTGCGCTTCGCGTAGCGCCTCGTCGTCGCATCCGGTGACGCGCCGCAAGCGGCTGAAATTGCGTGAAGCGAGCAGTTCGAGGTGGTTTTCGACAATCTCGAGCGCGAGTTTGCACGGCGCGTCCAGCGCTTGCGCGCGCAATTGCAGGGCAAGGCATTCAGCCGGTGTGCGCGCGCCCACGCCGGCCGGGTCCAGGCTCTGAATGTGGCTCAGCGCGATGGCCAGATCGTCCAGGTCAACGCCCAGTTCTGCGGGCAGGATCTCAAGCAGCTCCTCCAGGGTCTGTTTGAGATAGCCGTCATCGTCAATCGCATCGATCAGAAAGCGCACGAGCGCGCGGTCGCGGTCAGACAGCGGCGAGAGGCTGATTTGCTGGTTCAGATGGTCACGAAGGCTGACGGCCTCTGCCTGTACGTCCTGGAAATCGCGTTCGTCCTCGTCGTCGGCGCTGCGCGGGATGCCGCTGCCCCAGTCGCCGGTTTCGCGGGGGTCGGGCGAATGATCGTTGTGGGCGTGGTGGTTGTCAGCGGGGGAGGAGTCCCGGGTTGAGTCGTCGTTGCCGTTGGCCGTGGCGCGCTCGGGGGGCGCGGACGACTCTTCATCCTCGCGTTCGAGCAGAGGATTGTCCGCGAGAAAGCGTTCGATTTCCTGGTCCAGCTCAATCGTTGAGAGTTGCAGCAGGCGGATCGACTGTTGCAGCTGTGGGGTCAGCGCGAGTTGCTGAGAGAATTTGAGCTGAAGCGAAGGTTTCATGAATGCTGCTGGCGAAGGGGCTACAGGCGGAAATGCTCGCCCAGATAGACGCGGCGTACGCGTTCATCCTCGATGATCTCATCTGGACGCCCGCGTGCAAGGACTTCCCCTTCACTGATGATGTAGGCGTGGTCGGTGATGCCGAGCGTTTCGCGCACGTTATGGTCGGTGATGAGCACGCCGATGCCGCGCTCCTTGAGGTAGCGAATGATTTTCTGGATGTCCAGCACGGCAATCGGATCCACCCCCGCGAACGGTTCGTCGAGCAGAATCAAACGCGGGTTGGTTGCCAGGGCGCGGGCAATTTCGCAGCGACGGCGCTCGCCGCCCGACAACGATACGGCCATGTTGTCGGCCAGATGCGCGATGCCCAGCTCTTCGAGCAATTCACCCAGACGCACTTCGATCTGGTCGCGCTTGAGCGCTTGCAATTGGAGGACTGCGCGTACGTTGTCGGCGACGGACAGCTTGCGAAACACGCTCATTTCCTGTGGCAAATACGACAGCCCCAGATTCGCGCGGTGATGAATGGGCAGGTGGGTCATTTCCTGATTGTCGAGCAGGATGCGCCCGGCATCGCAGCGCACCAGCCCGACAATCATGTAGAAACAGGTGGTTTTGCCCGCGCCGTTGGGGCCGAGCAGGCCGACAACTTCACCGGCGTCGACCTCGAAGCCGACATCATGCACAACGGTGCGTGCCTTATAGCGTTTGCGCAGGCCTGCGACCTCAAGCAGACTCATCTACATCCTCTCGCAACAGTTTTCGGATGACGTCGCCGGAAAAGCCCCGTCCTTGCAGGAAACGCGCCTGCCTCGCCCATTCCCGGCGGTCATTGGCCGGGGTGCCGAATTTCGCCTGCCATACTGCGTGGGCGCGCTCGAATTCGCTTCCCTCATCGGCCTCGGCGAGCACTTCGTCGATGAGATCACGATCGACGCCGCGCTGACCCAACTCCAGCTTCAGACGCGCCATGCCGAAACGTTGCGCCTTGCTGCGTACCCAGCTTTCGGCATAGCGCCGGTCGGATTGCAAGCCGAGCTCGCCCATCCGCTCGATGACGGCGGCGATCTCCTCCGCGGTGCCGAGTCCGGCGAGCTTGCGCCTCAGTTCGGCGCGCGAATGATCCCGCATTGCGAGCAGACGGAGGGCCTTCTGGCGTAAACGATCCTCGGCCGGCCCGGTCATCAAGCTTCCGATGGCTCCGTTTTGGGTGCTTCCGGCGTGGCGGCAGGAAGGGGGGCGAGCTGTTCCATGTCGAGAGCGGCACGCACCTTGTTTTCGATCTCGCGCGCCAGATCCGGGTTGCCTTTCAGGAATTCGCGCACGTTGTCCTTGCCTTGGCCAATCTTGTTGCCATTGTAGGCATACCAGGCGCCGGACTTGTCCAGAATCTTGTGCTCCACGCCAAGAGTGATGATTTCACCTTCGCGTGAAATGCCCGCACCGTACAGGATGTCAAAGTGCGCTTCGCGGAAGGGCGGTGCAACTTTATTCTTGACGACTTTACAGCGGGTTTCTGCACCCACCACTTCATCGCCCTTCTTGATCGCGCCAATGCGGCGAATATCCAGACGTACCGAAGAATAGAATTTGAGCGCATTGCCCCCGGTGGTGGTCTCGGGGCTGCCGAACATCACGCCGATTTTCATGCGAATCTGGTTGATGAAAATTACCAGCGTGTTGGTGCGCTTGATGTTGGCGGTGAGTTTGCGCAGCGCCTGACTCATCAAACGCGCTTGGAGACCCGGCAACTGGTCGCCCATGTCGCCTTCAATCTCGGCTTTGGGCGTGAGGGCGGCAACGGAGTCGATGACGACGATGTCCACACCGCCTGAACGCACCAGCATGTCAGCAATCTCGAGTGCTTCTTCGCCGGTATCGGGCTGAGAGATCAGCAAATCTTTGATGGTGATGCCGAGTTTTTCAGCGTAGGTGACGTCCAGCGCGTGTTCCGCATCGATGAAAGCTGCGGTGCCGCCCAGCTTTTGCATCTCGGCGATCACCTGCAGGGTCAGCGTGGTTTTGCCGGAAGATTCCGGGCCGTAGACCTCGACGACACGTCCGCGCGGCAGACCGCCGATGCCCAGTGCGATGTCCAGCCCGAGCGAACCGGTCGACACGGATTGGATGTCGCGTTCAGGGCTGTCGTCGCCCATGCGCATGATCGAACCCTTGCCGAACTGACGTTCAATCTGTTGAAGCGCCGCCGAAAGTGCCTTGGCTTTGTTGTCGTCCATTGCGTGTCCTTGCATAAAGTAGGGGAAATTATGGCACAGAGTTTGCATGAGGGCTGCGCATCAATCGGGCCCGCCCTCGATGTGCACGACGAGTTGCGTCAGTGCATGTTCTACAGTCTGTCGCCGAACCGCTTCGCGGTCACCCGGAAAAAGTCGCGTTTCGACTACTATTTCATCTCCTCGTCGTCCCCACGCGAAACACACTGTGCCGACTGGCTTGGCGGGACTGCCTCCGCCGGGGCCTGCGACGCCCGAGACAGCCAACGCCAGATCGGCGTGGCTATGGCGGAATGTTCCGGCCACCATCTCGCGCACCACCGCTTCGCTGACTGCGCCGTGCTGTTCCAGGGTGGCGGCGGTCACGCCGAGCATTTCCTGCTTGGCCTCGTTCGAATACGTCACGAAGCCACGGTCAAACCAGGCCGAACTGCCGGCCACCGTCGTGATTGCGGCTGAAATCCAACCGCCTGTGCACGATTCGGCAGCGGCCAGCTTCCAACCGTGGTTGAGAAGCCAATCGCCCGTTGCGGTGGCGAGGGATTCCAGTTTGTTCATCCGAACAGCCTCACCAGAATCGCCAGTATCAGCAGTGCATAACCGGCCGCGACGATGTCGTCGACCATCACGCCGAAGCCGCCTTTGCAGGCGCGCTCAACGTTGCGCACCGGAGGCGGTTTGACGATGTCGAAAAAACGGAACAGCACCACGGCGATCGCCTGCCACAGCAAAGTGGCGGGCGTGAACGCCAGCACCAGCCAGATCGCGACCATTTCGTCCCATACGATGGCGCCGTGATCGGCAGCGCCAAGCGCGCGTCCGGTGCGCCCCGCTGCGAAGATCCCGCCAATGAAAAATACCGTTAACAGCGCGAACAGCCAGGCGTCGTTGGGTAAAGCGAGCTGAAACAACGGGAATAACGCCCAGCCGAGCAAGGTGCCCACTGTGCCCGGAGCGAAGGGCGACAGGCCTGCACCAAAACCCAGTGCAATGCAGTGAGCGGGGTGGGCGAACAGGAAACGGGAATTGGGCGGTGTCATGTGTTCAGGCGAAATGGTCGTAACCACCGTGAGGGGTGATGCGGCGGCCGTCGGTCTCGACGAGAACGAGCTCCGGCTCGGCGGTGATGCGGCCTACGCACGTCATGGGCAGTGCAAGTTCGAGAGACAGTGCAGCAATGCGTTCGTGTGCAGCGGGCGGGGCGGTGAACAGCAATTCATAATCGTCGCCTCCGGACAACAGGCTGTGGCGCGCCTCGGCTTCCGATGCACCGAGTGCGCGCAGCGGGGCAAGAGGCAGAGCGGTGGCTTCAAGTTCCGCGCCGCAACCGGATTGTTCGAGAATGTGGCCGAGGTCGCCGGTGAGCCCATCCGAGACGTCCAGCATCGCGCTGGCCACACCGCGTAGCGCCATGCCGGCCGTTGAACGCGGTTGCGGACGTTGCAGGGCAGCAATGCATTCCTGCGCGCCGGTTTCCGTAAGCGTGCTGCCACGCTGTAGATGAGCCAGCCCGAGTGCCGCCCGGCCCGGTTGGCCGGTGACCCAGATTTCGTCGCCGGGGGCGGCGCCAGCCCGCGTGATGGCTGCGCCGACAGGTACTTCGCCGATAATCGTTACGCTCAGATTGAGGGGCCCGCGTGTGGTGTCGCCACCGATCAGGGCCACGCCAAAAGCATCCGCACAGGCGAACAGGCCGCGCGCGAAAGACTCGACCCAGGTTTCGTTGATGTGTGGCAAGGCGAGAGAGAGCAAGGCCCAACGTGGCTGCGCGCCCATCGCGGCCATGTCCGAAACGTTCACGGCCAAGGCTTTCCAGCCAAGATCTTCGGGCTCGGTGTCGGGGAAAAAATGGGTGCCTTCGACCAGCATGTCGGAAGCCGTTGCCAACTGCATGCCTGGCGTGGGCGTGAAGAGCGCCGCATCGTCGCCGACGCCGAGGTCGGTGTGGCGGCTTGCGCGGGTGAAGTATTGTCGGATCAGTGCAAATTCAGACGCCATATCGATAGCATTTTCAGAGTGTATCGGAGGGCCATGAACAAGTAGGCCCGCATCGCTGCGGGCCAGACCATGAGCGTTTCAGTATAGCGCAAACCGTTTGTGTGTCGGCGTGTGGTGACGAGGCATTGGAGGGGCTTTCTGCGCTCGGCCGTGCAGACGAAGGCGGCCGCAAAATGGCTCGGGTGAAAGACGGTTGCGCGGCTGTGGAGATTGCCGACTGCAGAAAGTAAAACGCCAGCCCCGCAGGGCTGGCGTTTTACTGGCGTTGGTGGGTCGTGCAGGATTCGAACCTGCGACCAATGGATTAAAAGTCCACTGCTCTACCAGCTGAGCTAACGACCCGGTACTGCCGAAAGACCGCGATTATTCCAATCAGGCCGGACGGTGTCAAGCATCAGGGCCAGAAAAATCTTCGGATGCGTTGCCCTGCGTCCGCAATAAAGGAAAGCCCCGACGTGGTTGCGTGCTCCGTTGGCGGGAGTGAGCAGCCTGAAAAAGGCGGAGGTCTGGATCGGGGTGTCTGGCGCGCGCCTACGCAAAGCGTCCCGTACGTAAAGCGGCTTCAGGCCGGGTATTCGTTCAGAACCGGGAACGGACTGCTCCATCCCGTTCCGACAGAGGTGGCTCTCGTGCGGCTGCAGGCCGGCTCGAGCGGGGGGGACGGATTGACGTCGTGCTGGATCGTAAGCGTGGTGACCGCCGAGATGTCGAGCGAATCGTAACCACCGCCTTCCGCTTTGCGGATGCCGATAGTCAGGGTTTCGTCGTTTTCCGGGCACAGCTTGTCGGCCTTGCCTCGAGTCTGAAAAATCGTGGCACCCCAGGTGCTGCCTTGCGGGATGGTGATGCGTTGCCCGTGGGTTAGGGTTAGCACCAAGTTACCATCCGTGGGCGGGTGGTCTACAGTGGCCTGAATGCTGACCTGTTGGCCTCGCAGAGTCGTTTCGCTCGCGCAGCAAATAAAACTGAAACTATTCTTTGGCATGATGAGCGTCAAAGAAACTTTTGCGCTGGCAGGGGATGTCATATCGGGTTCATGCATAAGGTACAAAGTAGGACGATTCTAGGCCCCGGTATCGATGTGTGCTATCGATACCAGGGCGAAAACAGGTAATTGGTCACATTGAAAAAATCAATTGGACTGCACGGCGTGTAAACGCCACAGCTCTGAAGCCAGGCCGGCTCAGGCCTCTCGCATGATCATCCAGTATTGGATTTTTACCGTTACCGCCGCGCCGAAAATGATTGCGGCGGTGGTCAGCGCTGAACCGATGGCAAGGGTCGAGAGGCCGGAAATGCCTTGTCCGATGGTGCAGCCGAGCGCGGTCACACCACCAAACCCCATCAGTATGCCGCCCATGATGTGACGGACGAGATCGCCCGCGGTGGTAAAGGATTCCACTCGCCAGGTTTTCGACGTCAGCGCATAGATGGCCGAGCCCACGATCAGGCCGGCCACACCCGCGATGCCAAAGGTGACAATCCGGCTGGCGTCGCTCCAGAGCAGGAACAGCTCCAGAGAATAAGCGAAGGGCGCAACAAAGCTGAAGGATTCAGCCTGCCCGCTGTTGGTGCCGATGAATGCGCGCTCCAGAGTTTGCGGATGTTCCTCGACGTAACCGATGTGCGCGGTCACATACCAACCGGCCACGCACACGGCGCCGATCGCAATGGCGCCAATCACCATGTCTGCCTGATGCGCTTCGCGACTGGAGAGGGCGAATGCAACCAGACCGCCGCCGAAAAGCAGGGCGATGATTCCCAACGCTGTCTCGCGGGCAATGCCGAGGCCAGCGAAGATCGAAGGCAGATCCTGACCGGTGGTCAGCTGGATCGCGACAGTGTCCAGGGTTTGCGTGCGCCAGACACCAAACAGGCCGCGCAGGGTCATGTAGGCCGAGATCGCGAGAAATATGAATACGATCACCGACTTGAGGTTGCCGCCCCCGATCCGGATCAGGGTCTTTGAGCCACAGCCCGAGGCGAGTGTCATGCCCACGCCGAACAGCACGCCGCCGACCAGATGCGACAACCAGATGAAGCGGCTGCTGGCATAAATTGAATCCGCCGGATCGAATAGCCCGGCCAGCTGCAAACCGCTGGTGCCGAGCACTGCGACGCCGGCCGCCAGCGCCCACATGCGCATGCGCACCCAATCGCCCATGTTGACGATGTCAGACACCGCGCCCATGGTGCAGAAATTTGAGCGATTACCTGCGTAGCCGAACACCAGCGCGAGCGCGAACGTGATCCAGGCAATGGTTGAAGCGGCGATAATCGGTTCGTCGAGCATGGCGGTAAGGTGCTGGAAGAAAAGCCGTAATTCTAGAGCAATCGGTGGGAACCGGTGCGGATGTGATGTTCAGGGCGCGTTCGCGCGGTCATTTTCCGGCCATCATGATGGTGTGTACGGGATCAATCAAAGACCGTTGTGCGGCGCAGCCAGCCGGTAGATTCTGCCCATCCGGCGCGCGAGACGCGGATCTCCGATGCCCTGCGCAGCACGGCGGTTTTCACCCACATCCAGGCTGCCGAGCCGAGACATACGATACGCTTGCTGTACGTACCTGTGCACGCAGTGTCATGAAAAAGAGTTGGAGAGGATGAATTTTCTTGCCCATGCCTGGCTTGCAGGAGAATCCCGAAGTGATCGCGTTGGCGGCATGATCGGAGATTTTGTCAAAGGCCCCCTGCCGGCGGGGCTGTCGCCCGCACTTTCCGACGGGGTGCGGCTGCACCGTGATCTGGACAGTTTTGCCGAACGTCATCCAGCGTTTCGCGCAAGCCGTGCGCGTGTTCCGGCCGAGCGTCGGCGCGTTGCGGGCATCCTCGTGGATATGTTCTACGATCATTTTCTGGCCCGCTATTGGGCGGAATATCATGCTGCGCCGCTACAGGTCTTCACCACCGACACCTATCGTCTCCTGGAGGCGCACGCGCCGCGCTTGCCCGCGCGTTTTGCCGCCTTGCTGCCGCATATTGCGAGAGAGGATTGGCTGGCTTCGTATCAGGATCCGGGTACGATCGCCCTGGCGCTTGACCGAATGGCACAACGCCTGAGCCGACCAGCCTTACTGATCGGCTCAGGCGTTGTGCTGCAGCACGCGTACGCCGGATTCGAGGCTGACTTCCGTGCTTTCATGCCTGCCGCGCGCGCATTTTCTCGGCAGCGTCAGGCTGCGCGCATGCTGGGGGCAGAAAAGATATAGCGCGGGCCTTTGCGACGATGGGCCCGGTTGCTGCAAGCAGCGTTTTCAGCCCACCAGTAATACGTGCATGCGTCGCGGCCCGTGGGCACCAAGCTGGATGGTCTGTTCGACGTCTGCGGTGCGCGAGGGGCCGGAAATCACGTTGACCGCACGGGGCATGTCGACGTGCCGGTCGCGCAGGATGTTCCATGCATCCTCAAAATGTTCGACGATCTGGGTGGTTTCAAGTACCACGATGTGGTCATCCGGGACGAAGTTGTGCGTAGTTGGTGAGCCCGCTCCGGAAACCAGAATCAGGCTGCCCGTCTCGGCCACCGCGACGAGGCAGTCTGTCACCGACAGGGCTTCTTCAATGCCGGCTGCCGCGTGGTGCGTTTGCCAGTCGCTCGGCCAGTCGAGATCCTTCAGCGTAGCGCCGACGGCAGCCTTTCTGTTGAGCGCGTGCGCGGCGCGATAGGCCTCGACCGCGGCGGGTATTTGGCTACGCTCGGCGATGCGTTCGACCGTGCCGGAGCGGCTCTCGAATTTGCGCACGAAACGCTCGATCGGGTCTTCGTCTTGTGCCGGGCGGGTGTGCGTCGGTACGCGCGCATCCAGTACGGCGCGTTCGGCCTCATCCAGTGCGCCGCGCCCGAGTGAGGCGCGTACCGCAGCCAAAATGGTGTCGCGAGCGCGGTTCATTGTGGCCCCCGGGTGTTTTTCCATTGTTCGAGGAAGGTCTTGCCGGACGGTGCTGGAAGATCGCGCGAATCCGTCCATCCGCCCGCCAGCGGCAGACTCTGAATGCGGCCCTTCTTGCTGAGCAGCTTGAGCCCCCGTGCAGCCAGCTGTTCGCCGAAATGGTACAGCGTTGGCCGGGTGGCCACCCACCGCCATGCGTTCAGGGCCCAGCGCTGGCGAACGGGTGAAAGGGCGGCTTTGTGTTGTTGGTAGCGCAGGTCACGAAGCAGATCAGGCAGCGGAATCTTGACCGGGCACACTGCGCCGCAACGGCCGTTGAGCGTACAGGCGTTGGGCAAATCGTAGCTGTTGTCGAGCCCCTTGATCAGCGGTGTGAGCACCGAACCCATCGGGCCGGGATAGACCCAGCCGTAGGCGTGGCCGCCGACCGCTCCATAGACTGGGCAGTGGTTCATGCAGGCACCGCAACGGATGCAACGCAGCATTTCGCGAAAACGCCCGCCGAGCATTTTCGAACGGCCATTGTCCACCAGCACCACATGATATTCCTCCGGTCCGTCGAGGTCGCCCGGCTGGCGCGGGCCCGTGGAGATGGTGGTGTATGACTCGGTTTCCTGGCCCGTTGCGCTGCGTGCGAGCAGGCGCAACAGCAAGGACAGATCATCGAACGTGGGTACGACCTTTTCGATGCTGGAGGTGACGATATGCACCTTGCCCAGCGTCTGGGTGAGGTCGCCGTTGCCCTCATTGGTGATGATCACCGAAGAGCCGCTTTCAGCGACGAGAAAATTGCCGCCGGTGATGCCGATGTCGGCCTGGAAGAATTTCTCGCGCAGAACCTCGCGCGCCTCGTTGACGAGATCCGGCACGGTGTCCTTCGGTGCGCGACGGTGGACGCGGGCGAACAGCTCGGTGATCTGTTTCTTTGTCTTGTGTACGGCGGGCGCGATGATGTGCGAGGGCGGCTCCTTGGCGAGCTGGATGATGTATTCGCCCAGATCCGTTTCCGTGACTTCCATGCCTTCGTCGATCAGGGCCTCGTTAAGGCCGATTTCCTCGGAAACCATGGACTTGCCTTTGCACACCGTTTTCGCTTTGCGGCGACGACAGATATCAAGAATGATACGGCGCGCCTCGGCGGCGTCGCGCGCCCAATGCACCTGGCCGCCGGCCGCGAGGACCGCCGCCTCGTATTTTTCGAGATAGTGATCAAGGTGCCCAAGGATATGATCTTTGAGGTTCTTCGCTTCCTCGCGCAACTGCTCGAATTCGGGAAGTTCGGCGGCGCGTGCCGCGCGCGTGCCGATGAAACCGTCCCGCGCGCGGTCGAGCGCCTGCTGCAGGTTGGCGTCGTGGATCGAGAAGACTGCGCGTTCTTTAAAGTCGCGTGAGCGGATTTCCATCATCGGTCCTCCTGCCGATCGTCGGCGATCGCCGCGTCGTCCGCCATGCCGGCCAGGACCTCAGCGACGTGATACACGCGCATCGGCGCGTTGATGCGCCGCAGACGTCCGGCAATGTTCATCAGACAGCCCAGATCGCCGCCCAGCAGAACCTCGGCGTTGGTGTCGAGCGCATTGCGAACCTTGTCATCCACCATTTTGGTCGAGATTTCCGGGTATTTGACGCAAAAGGTGCCCCCGAAACCGCAGCATACTTCGGTGTCGGCCATCTCCTGCAGTTGCAGCCCTTCGATGTTCTCGAGCAAGGCGCGCGGCTGCCCCTTGATGCCCAGGCCGCGCAGGCCCGCGCAGGAGTCGTGATAGGTGACGCGATGAGCGAAACGCACCCCTTTGGCCGGGGTGGTCTGCATCACGTCGTGCAGAAAGGACAGCAGTTCGAAGCTCTTGGCGCCGAGGCGTTCGGCACGCGCCCGCCATTCCGGTTCCTGTTCGAACAGTGCGGGATAGTCATGGCGGATGGTCGCCATACAGGAGCCGGACGGACCGACGATGTAGTCGTAGGTTTCGAAGGTTTCGATGACCTGGCGCGCCAGCGCGCGGGCGGCATCATAATCTCCGCTGTTATACCCCGGCTGACCGCAACAGGTCTGCGCCGCAGGAACCTCTACCGCGCAGCCAGCGTCCTCGAGCAGCTTGACCGCTGCGAAACCGAGACGAGGACGGAAAAGGTTCATCAGACAGGTCGCGAACAGGCCGACGCGCGGGCGGAGGGGAGCCTGCTGGGGTGTGTTGTCGGGCATAAAGGGCTCCGGTTTGGCGGGACTCCGGAGAGTGTAGCAAGCTCGCGGCCGAGGTAAATGTGTGGTGATCCGCAAATCGGGCGAACGGGCTGCCCGACCTGCGGATTCCGGAGCATTTAAACGCGAAAACGCTGGACGATGCCGCGCATCCGGTCGGCGGTTGAATCCAGTGTTTCGGAGTTGGCGACCGATTGTTCCATCGCGCTGTGGGTCTGTTCGGCTTGCTGGGCGATTTCTTCAATGCGGCGAGCGACCTCGGATGAGGCCATCGACTGCTCGCGCAATGCTGAATCGAGCTCCGCCACGATGCTCGAAACCTGTTGTGCGCGGTCTTGCAGATTGCCAATGATGTCGCGCGTTTCACGCGCATTTTCGCTGCTGGTGCGGACGGCGGACACGCCGCGCTCGATGCCGCTGACGGCTTCCCGCGTGGAGTCCTGCACGGTGGTGACCATGTGGGCGATTTCCTGGGTGGATTGTGCGGTGCGTTCGGAGAGCTTGCGTACCTCATCGGCCACCACCGCGAAACCGCGGCCCGCTTCGCCGGCGCGCGCCGCCTCGATTGCGGCGTTGAGCGCGAGCAGATTGGTTTGTTCAGCAATGTCGCGAATGACGGCAACGATGCGCGAAATTTGCTCCGACTGCGATTCCAGACTGGCCATCTGACGGGCCGCCTGGCCGACCATGACATCGACTTCCTGCATGCTGTCGACGAGACGCGTCATGGTTTCGCGTCCGCTGCGTGCCTGTTGATCGGAATCCGCCGCGAGCTGGCTGGCGTCGCCCGTGCGTTCGGAAACGTGCGAAATCGATACCGTAAGTTCTTCAACGTTGGCGGCGATTGCGGCCGCCGCACTGCTTTGCGTTGCGGTATTGGCCCCAACCTCGGTGGCGCTGCGTTTGAGTGCGCCCGCAGAGTCTGCGACCAGCCCGGCGCTTTCGTGCGTCAGGGATATGGCTTCGCGCAAGGAGGTCTGCATGGTCTGCAGAGCGCGTGTGAGCATGCCGATCTCGTCGTGATTTTCCGCCGTGAGCGGGGCGGTCAGATCGCCGTCGGCGATGCGTTCGACCGCAGCCACCGCCGTGCGAAGACGGTTGCTGAGACGCGCGGCAATTAACAATGTCAGCGCCACGGTCAGGATGGCGGCGATCAATGCCGCGGCAAGTCCAAGGGTCAAGGTTTGCCGGACTTCCGCTTCCGTGCGCAGCGCGGCCGCATCTGCCGCCGCCTTGTTGTATTCGACCAGGCCATTGATGGCGTCGCGCAAGGCGTTGGCGTGCGTAACCCAGGCGGTGCGACGCAACTGTTGTGCGCTGGCCGCATCGCCGGCGTGCAGGTGATTGCGCGCCTGCCCAACCGCGGCATGATAGTCGCGAGCGTGTGCGATGGCGGCATCCAGCATCGCGCCTTCTTCCGCTGAGTCCACATTTTGGCGGTAAGCGTTGAACGCCTGGACGAGTTGTTCGTTGAGTGATTCAAGCGATTGCTCGATGCGCGCCTTGTTCGCAGGCGGATCGGGCAGCAGAGATTCCAGGCTGCGAACGCGGTAACGCAAACGCAGCTGGCTCAGGTTCGCTGCGGCTTCAAGACCCGGCAAAGCCTCTTCCGAAATGAGCTGGGTTTCGCTGTTGATGCGATTGACCTGGAGCAGGATGAAGAAAATGGCAATGAGCAGTACACCGCCAGTCAGGCCGGCGAACCAAAATAGCTTGGTTCGCATGCCAAGATCGTCAAAAATTTTCATGCAGGACATTCCGTTGGGTGGTTAGCGAAGCCGACCC
>DATGNI010000054.1:0-13496 GCA_035306825.1 Azoarcus sp.
ACGTTCTTCGCTCACCAGCGTGGCGTCGGGCCGTTTGCGCGGATCGGCGGTAAACAGACCGCGCTGATCGGTGAGGATGATGAGTGCGTCGGCCTCGGTCAGATTGGCCACCAGCGCGCCCAGGGTGTCGTTGTCGCCGAATTTGATTTCGTCGGTGACGATGGTGTCGTTTTCGTTGATGATCGGCACCACGCCCAGTTCGAGCAGGCTGGAGAGCGTCGAACGGGCATTGAGATAGCGTTTGCGATCAGCCAGATCGTCGTGCGTCAGCAGGATTTGCGCAGTCTGGATGCCATGCGCGGAGAAGGCCTCTTCGTAGGCTTCGATCAGTCCCATTTGGCCGACGGCGGCGGCGGCTTGCAGACGGTGGATCGCGTGCGGACGTTTCGTCCAGCCAAGGCGTTGCATGCCGGCGGCGATCGAGCCGGAAGAAACCAGCACGATTTCCTTGCCGGCAGCGCGCAAGGTGGCGATCTGGCGAGCCCAGTCAGCCATCATGGCTTTGTCGAGGCCGGCGCCGTTGCGGGTCACGAGCGTGCTGCCGACCTTGACGATCAGGCGGCGCGCCGAGCGCAGCTTGTCTCTCATGCGATCGGATCGTAGGTGTCGTTGCGGGAAGTGTCCGGATCTTCGTTCGCGGCGTCGCGTTCGGCCGCGAGGCGTTCGTTTTCCGCGTCGATGAACTCCTGCAATGCCCAGGTCAGTTCGCGGCAGCCTTCGCCGTTGATCGCGGCGACCGCGAAATGCCGTTCAACCGGGCCGTAGGCGTCCAGGAAGGCCGCGATGCGTTCTTCGCGTTCTTCCTCGGGAATCAGGTCGAGCTTGTTCAACACCAGCCAGCGCGGCTTGGCGTACAGCGTTTCATCGTAGCGCTGCAGTTCGGCGACGATGGCCTGGGCGTCCCGCACCGGGTCGGCGTCCGGATCGAACGGTGCCAGATCCACCAGATGCAGCAACACGCGGGTGCGCGCAAGGTGACGCAGGAAGCGGTGGCCGAGGCCAGCGCCTTCGGCTGCGCCTTCGATCAGGCCGGGAATGTCGGCAATGACGAAGCTGCGCTCGCCCGCCGTACGCACCACGCCGAGACTGGGGCTGAGCGTGGTGAACGGATAATCGCCCACTTTCGGCTTGGCCGCCGAAACGGCGCGGATGAAGGTTGATTTTCCGGCGTTTGGCTGACCCAGCAGACCCACGTCGGCCAGCACCTTCAGTTCCAGCCGCAGCATCCGTTTCTCGCCTTCTTCGCCCATGGTGCGCTTGCGGGGCGCACGGTTGGTGCTCGTCTTGAAATGTAGGTTGCCCAGCCCGCCCTTGCCGCCGCGCGCGAGGAGTGCCTTTTTGCCATCCTCGTCGAGATCGACAATCAGCTCGCCCGTTTCCGCATCGGTGATGACGGTGCCCACCGGCATGCGCAAGGTGATGTCTTCGCCGCCCTTGCCGTAACAATCCGAGCCGCGACCGTTTTCGCCCCGCTGGGCGGGAAAATGACGTGCGAAGCGAAAATCGATCAGCGTGTTGAGGTTGCGGTCAGCGACTACATAGACGCTCCCGCCGCGGCCGCCGTCGCCGCCGTCCGGACCGCCGCGCGGCACGAACTTTTCGCGTCGGAACGACGCTGCGCCGTTGCCGCCGTCGCCCGCGGAGACTTCGATGCGCGCTTCGTCAAAGAATTTCATGGTGTTTTTCGCTGTGGATGGCCGCAGGGACGACAAACAAAAAAGCCCTATCGCAAGGATAGGGCTTTTTGAGGCGTCGAGGGGACGCTCAGGCCGTTTCGGGCACGATCGTCACGGTGCGACGTTTCTGGGCGCCCTTGACCGAGAACTGCACGGTGCCGTTGGTCAGCGCGAACAGGGTGTGATCCTTGCCGATGCCGACGTTGTCACCCGGGTGGAACTGCGTGCCACGCTGGCGAACGAGGATGTTGCCCGCGAGGACGGCTTGGCCGCCGTAGCGCTTGACGCCCAGGCGTTTTGATTCTGAATCGCGACCGTTACGGGAACTGCCGCCGGCTTTTTTGTGTGCCATGTCGTATTACCTCCTGACTCAGGCCGAAATGTCTTGGATGAGAACTTCGGTGTAGTTTTGGCGATGGCCCTGACGCTTCTGATAATGCTTGCGACGACGCATCTTGAAGATGCGGATTTTGTCGTGGCGACCGTGGGAAACCACGGTGGCCTTGACAGAGGCGCCCGAAACCAAAGGTGTGCCGATCTTGACCGACTCGCCTTCGCCGACCATCAAAACCTGGTCGAGGTTGATTTCGGAGCCCACGTCAGCCGGTATCTGTTCGATTTTAAGTTTTTCGCCGGCAGCAACGCGATACTGCTTGCCACCGGTTTTTATGACCGCGTACATGGTCTTGCTCCAGAGGAAGGGTGTTACACGAAACCCCGTATTTTGAAGGGTAAAGTTCGACAGGTCAAGGAGTTGTGTGACAAAAGCCAGCTCACGACGTGGACGGCAGCGTATCACTCACCTGGCTGATCCAGGGCGCGCACGTTGCGAACAGGGAGCGGGATCGGGTTGATGTATTCGTATCCCTGGCTCTGCAGCAGCGCGATTTCCGCGAAACCTGCCGGCACGACGGTGATGAAACCGTGCATGTCTTCAGGCTGGAAGCCGGCGGCGCGCAGGGCGTTGTTGCACATGCGGAATTCGACGCCTTCACGCGCGAGTTCAGCGAGCTTGTCGACGATCGGCTGATACTTTTCGTAGTTTTCCTTGGCGAAAGTGCGCAATTCCGGGCCGTGCGACACAACCACCATCTTGCCCTTGAGCGGCTTCCGGGTGTTGTTGATGAAAGCGTGCAGGGTGTGGAGCTGTTGCGGATCCTCGTAATTGAGGTCGAATACCGCGTTGAGGGTCGGGTATTCGTGCATGCTGACCTTGGCGGTGCCGTACGGCGCGAATTCTTCAGCGTGCAGGGCGGGGGCGCTGAGCCACATCGCTGCGCCGAGAAGCGCGACGCTGGCGATCCGGACAGGGCGAGCGGAAAGTGGGACAAACATGACAGACTTCTCCTGATTGAATGAAAAGCGGACGCAGCAGGGCGTCTTCCCCATGCGTGGGGAGTGCATGAATAAAGAATGCAGAAACGTAATGAAATCGCGGGCGAACGGCAGCAAGCGGGACTCGCGGGCGCATTGCAATAAACACGAAGCGGCACGCGTGCCAGTCGGATTGCAAGCGCCGAACGTGCGCCCGACTGCGGTATTAACCGGAAGCCTGGGGGTCGGGCTCCGCCGGGGGCAGTTCTTGCAGCAAGACTTCCAGCGCGTGCTGTTCGGTGCGGTAATGCGCGTGGGGTTCCAGCCGTTGCCACAGGCCGGTGTTTTCCATCGCATCGATGGCCTGTTTTTTCAGGCCACAGAAAGCCAGCGTATGGTTTTTCGCAGCAAGACGTTCGGCGAGCATGGAAATCGTGTGCAGGCCGGTGGCGTCGATGTTGTTGATGCCGGCCGCTGAGACCAGCAGGGTGCGCACGTCGCGTTGTGCCCTGAGCGCCTCGTTGGCCGTGTCTTCGAACCACTCCGCGGTCACGAACGTCAACGCACTGTCGAAGCGCATGATGACCAGGTTGGGGTGCGGATGGGCAAGCTCGAAGCGCTTGAGGTCGCGATACGTCCCGTCCGGATGCAGGCCAAGCAACGCAACGCGCGGCTGCATGTCGCGATACAACATCAGCGACAACGAAACCAGCAGGCCGACGAGGATGCCGTTCTGAATGTTCGGCGCGAAGATCAGCGTCGAGATGAAGGTGGCCGTGGCGGCAATGCCATCGTCGCGGCTCGCTTGCCAGGCGCGCGGAAACGCCTTGGGGTCGAACAGGTTGAAGACCACCAGCATGATCACCGCCGCGAGCACTGCGATGGGCAAATGCCACAGCAACGGCGTCAGAAACAGCAGGGTGACGAGCACGAACACGGCGGCGATCAAGGACGACAGGCCGGTGCGTGCACCGCTGGAGAAATTCAGCGCTGAACGTGAAAAGGACCCCGATACGGGCATGCCGCCGCTGAATGCGGACGCCATTTTGGCCAGTCCCTGACCGATCAATTCCTGATTCTGACGCCAGCGCTCGCCCGTGCGAGCGCTGATCACGCTGGCACTGGCCGTCACTTCCATGAAGCTCACCAGCGCGATGACGAAGGCGGCAGGAAGCAGCGTGATGACCAGATTCCAGTCCGGGCGCGGCAGCACGAGATCCGGCAGCCCCGCAGGAATGTGGCCCACGACGCTGCCGCCACCGGCTTCGAAACCGGTCACTGCAGAGATAAGGGTGGCGATCACGACCACCACCAATACGCTCGGCAGTTTCGGTGTAAAACGCCGCATGATGACCAGTGTTGCCAGCGTCGCCAGCCCGAACGCCAGTGCCGGCAGGTGCGCGTGGGTAAAGGTCGCCAGCATGGTCAGGAAGTCGAGCATGAAATGCTCGGAGCGCAGCATCTTCAGGCCGAACAGCGCCGGCACCTGAGACAGCGCGATGAGCAAGGCCGAGGCGCTGATGAAGCCCGTCATGACCGGTCGCGAGAGCAGCTTGAGCAGCCAGCCCAGACGCAGACCGCCGAGTGCGAGCTGAATGACGCCAGAGAGCAGGGCAAGCACGATGGCCGCCTCGACAAAGCCTTCCGTGCCGGGACGTGCGACGGCGATCAGACTGGCGCCAGTAAGCAAGGACGTCAGCGCCACCGGCCCGGTCGCAATGGCGCCGCAAGAGCCGAACAATGCGCCGATGATGGTGGGCAGCAATGCTGCGTACAGCCCGATGTGCGGCGGCAATGAGGCGAGCTGGGCGTAGGCCATTGCCTGCGGCACCAGCACCAACCCCACCGTGATGCCGGCGAGAATGTCGCCCTGCACGCCCAGCGCGCGCCATTGCGCAGGCCAGGCGAGAAACGGCATCAGGCGATCGCGCCACGTCACTTGTTCGTTCATTCGGGCGAAACTCAGTCGCTGCAGAAGGTGGGTGGCCAAGGGTCAGGCCACGACCGAAAGTGCTGTGCAGCTTACCAGAATCGCCGGGGTGACGAATGGCAGACAAAAGCATGGTGCCGTACCGCAGAAGGGCTTATTGCGGCTCGCGCGGATCCGGCGTCATGCGCAGATACGGGCGCAGCGCACGGTAGCCTTTGGGGAAGCGGCGCTTGATTTCATCTTCGTCCTGCAGGGTCGGCACGATTACGACGTCCTCGCCCGGATTCCAGTTGGCCGGCGTGGCCGCCGCGTATTCGTCCGTGAGCTGAAGCGAATCGATGACGCGCAGGATCTCATCAAAGTTGCGTCCGGTGCTGGCCGGATAGGTGATGATCAGGCGCACCTTTTTGGACGGGTCGATGATCAGCAGCGAACGCACCGTGGCGGTGGTGCTGGCGTTCGGATGGATGAAGTCATACAGCTGCGACACCTTGCGGTCCGGGTCCGCGATGATCGGAAAATTGACCTCGGTGCCTTGGGTGTCGTTGATGTCGCCAATCCAGCCGTGGTGCGAATCGACCGGATCGACCGAAAGCGCGATGGCCTTGACGTTGCGCTGCGCGAACTGGTCGCGCAGTTTGGCAGTGTAGCCAAGCTCCGTGGTGCACACAGGCGTGTAATCGGCCGGGTGTGAGAACAGCACGGCCCAGCTGTCGCCGATCCATTCGTGGAAACGGATCGTGCCTGCGGTGGAATCCTGTTCGAAATCAGGGGCGATGTCGCCGAGTCGGATCGTCATGATGGAAATCCTTGTCTGATAAGTGAATAGGGTGCGAGCGTGGGCTGGGTTCCAGCGCGCTCGTCGTGAGCTCATCTTGCGCCGCGTTGTAATAACTTAAAAGGTAAAATTAGTGATCTTGTTATTTCTTTTTAGAATAAGAGGGTGTGCGCACACTCTCGTGGCTTCAAAACGCAGGCTGCGCTAGCATCGAATCCTACGGTGCGCACACTGACCACCCGGGACCACAAATCTGTATCGCAGAAAGGTTGGCAGGCGCTGAACAGGGAAGGGAGTCTGGAATGAATGCCCCCATCGAAACATCGCCACCGAACGAGGCGGATCGGGATTTCTCCACGGTCGACCAAACGCGGGTGGTGGCCGCGCTGTCGAAACTGTTGCCGGCGGATGCGTTGCTGCATGAAGTCGAAGATCTGCGTCCCTATGAGTGCGACGGTCTGTCCGCCTATCGCCAGCTGCCGCTCGCCGTGGCCTTGCCCTCGACCGAGGAGCAGGTGGTTGCGATCTTGCGATGCTGTCGTGACCTCGGCGTGCCGGTGGTCGCGCGCGGCGCTGGCACCGGCCTGTCGGGCGGCGCGTTGCCGCACGCGCACGGCGTATTACTCTCCATGACGAAGTTCAGTCGCATCGTGTCGATTGATCGGCTGGCGCGCACCGCTACCGTCCAGCCCGGCGTGCGCAATCTCGCAATTTCCGAAGCCGCCGCTCCGCATGATCTGTATTACGCGCCCGACCCTTCTTCGCAGATTGCCTGTTCGATTGGGGGCAACATCGCGGAAAATTCAGGCGGGGTGCACTGTCTGAAATACGGCCTTACCCTGCATAACGTATTGCGCGTGCGCGGCGTGACGATGGATGGCGAGATTGTCGAATTCGGCTCGTGTGCGCCAGACTCGGCGGGGTATGACCTGCTTTCCGTGATGATCGGTTCCGAGGGAATGTTGGCCGTGGCGACCGAGATCACCGTCCGCCTGACTCCCACGCCGCAACTTGCGCAATGCGTGCTGGCCGCCTTTGATGACGTCGTCAAGGCCGGCGATGCCGTCGCGAAGGTGATTGCGGCGGGGATCATTCCGGCCGGACTTGAAATGATGGATCAGGCGATGACGGTTGCGGTCGAGGATTTCGTCCAGGCCGGCTATCCGCTCGACGCCAAGGCTATCTTGTTGTGTGAGTCGGATGGCACGCCGGAAGAGGTGATCGAGGAAATTGAACGCATGCGTGCAGTGCTCGCGGCTGCCGGCGCCACGGAAATCCGTGTGTCGCGCGACGAGGGGGAGCGGCTGCGTTTCTGGGCCGGGCGCAAGGCCGCGTTTCCCGCCGCCGGACGACTGTCGCCCGATTATTACTGCATGGACGGCACCGTGCCGCGCAAGCATCTGGGTGAGATACTCGACGCGATCGCCCGCATGGAAGAAAAATACGGACTCGGCTGCCTCAACGTCTTTCACGCCGGCGACGGCAATCTGCACCCCTTGATCCTGTTCGATGCCAACCAGGAAGGCGAGCTTGAGCGCGCCGAGGCGTTTGGTTCTGAAATTCTCGAGCTGTCGATTCAGCTTGGCGGCACGATCACCGGTGAGCACGGAGTCGGCATCGAGAAAATCAACGAGATGTGTTCACAATTCGATCGCCCGACGCTGGACGCTTTCTTTGCAGTCAAGGCGGCGTTCGATCCATACGGCCTGCTCAATCCGGGCAAGGCCATTCCGACGCTGAACCGTTGTGCCGAATACGGCAAGTTGCACGTCAAGGATGGCCAGTTGCCGCATCCGGATCTACCGCGTTTTTGAGGAAAGAAGATGAATGAAGTCCTCGACCAATGGCGCGACGCCTTCCGCACCGCAGCGGATGAGCGCGAGCCAGTGCAATTGCGAGGTGGCGGCACGAAGGATTTTTACGGTCGCGCGCCCCAAGGCAAGGTGTTCGACACTCGCGGCTATGCGGGCATCGTCAGCTATGAGCCAACCGAACTGGTGGTGACCGTGCGTGCCGGCACACGCGTCGACGAACTGAGCGCACTGCTCGCCGAACACAACCAGTGGCTGGCCTTCGAGCCGCCCCGTTTCGGCGCGAATGCAACCGTCGGTGGCATGGTGGCCTGTGGATTGTCGGGCCCGCGGCGCATGGCGGTCGGCGCGCTGCGCGATTTTGTGCTCGGCATCAAGATCATGAATGGCGCGGGCGAGCTGCTGTCCTTTGGTGGCGAAGTGATGAAAAACGTTGCCGGCTATGACGTGTCCCGTCTCATGGCCGGCAGTCTCGGCACGCTCGGCGCGATCTGTGAAGTCTCTCTGAAGGTGTTGCCGCGTCCGGTCATGGAGGCCACGCTCGCATTTGAATGCAGCGAGCTCGAAGCGCTGGAATGCATGAATGAATGGGCGGCCCAGCCGCTGCCGGTGTCGGCAACAGCCTGGTACGAGGGCGTATTGCGCGTGCGTCTGTCCGGCGCGCGGGCGGCGGTTGAAGCGGCGATTGAACGTCTCGGCGGGGCGCGCATTGCCGATGATGAGGCTGCGGCGTGGTGGGAAAGTGTGCGTGAGCAGCGTCATGATTTCTTTGCCGGAGATCTGCCGCTGTGGCGGATTGCGTTGCCCACCATCACCCCACCGCTGACGCTGGCCGGGCCGCAATGGATCGAGTGGGGCGGGGGGCAGCGCTGGTTGCGCAGTCTTGCGCCTGCCGTTGAACTGCGTGCCGTGGCCGCTGCGTTGGGCGGCCACGCCACACTGTTCCGCGGGGGTGACCGCGCCGGCGCGGTGTTTCAACCGCCGGCTGCGCCGTTGATGGAGATTCATCGGCGGCTGAAAGAACGTTTTGATCCGGCCGGAATCTTCAATCCGGGCCGTCTTTACGGCGAAATATGACGTGTTCGCAGGCGCGCGGCACGGCCGCGATCCTGCGCAAAAGAGGGTTCCTCGGAATGCAGACACAGCTTGCCGATTTCATCCGCGACACTACGGAAGGCCGTCAGGCCGACGAAATTCTGCGCAAATGCGTACATTGCGGTTTTTGTAACGCCACCTGCCCAACCTATCAATTGCTGGGCGACGAACTCGACGGACCGCGTGGCCGCATCTATCTGATGAAGCAGGTGCTGGAAGGCGCGACGCCGACCGCGCGCACCCAACTTCACCTGGATCGCTGCCTGACCTGCCGCGCATGTGAAACCACCTGTCCGTCCGGGGTGGAGTACGGCAAGCTGGTCGATATCGGCCGCAACGTCGTCGCCCAACGCGTCCCGCGCACGGGCCGTGATCGTCTGACCCGCTGGGCACTGAAAACTTTGGTGCCCAACGCGAAGCTGTTCGGCGCCGCAATGAAAGCAGGGCGTTTGGTGCGGGGCGCGCTGCCGGAAAAGCTCAAGGACAAGGTGCCGGAGGCGCGTCCGGCGGGCGTCTGGCCCGCACCGCACCATGCCCGTCGCGTGATTGCGTTGGCCGGTTGCGTGCAGCCTTCGATGGCGCCTTCGATCAACGCTGCGGCTGCGCGGGTGCTTGATGCGCTGGGGATGTCGATGGTTGAGGAAGCGAAGGCAGGATGCTGCGGCGCGCTCCGCCAACATCTGGAAGACCCGCAGGGCGCGCGCGACGACGCACGTCGCAATATTGACGCCTGGTGGCCGCAGATCGCGCGAGGCGAAATTGAAGCGATCGTGATGACCGCTTCGGGCTGTGGCGTGCAGGTTCGGGAGTACGGTTATCTGCTGGCGGACGATCCGGCGTATGCAGAAAAAGCCGCCCGCGTCTCGGCCCTGACGCGTGACATCGGCGAAATCGTTGCGGCGGAAAGCGAAACGCTGGCGCTGTTGCTGGCCTCCCCGCCAGGCTCCGCAGGGAAGCTGGCCTTTCATGCATCGTGCACGCTGCAGCACGGCCAGGGCATTCGGGGGGTGATCGAGCCGCTGCTGGCGGCCGCCGGTTTTGAGCTGGTTCCGGTACGCGATGCGCACTTGTGCTGCGGCTCGGCCGGCACCTATTCACTGCTTCAGCCAGAGCTGGCGCAACCCTTGCGCGCAGACAAGCTCGCTGCGCTCACCGAACATGGCCCCGTCGAAATCGTTTCGGCCAACATTGGCTGTATTACGCATCTGGAAGCCGCCAGTGCGGTGCCGGTACGGCATTGGATCGAGGCGCTGGATGAACGCCTTGCGATGCGCCATCAACCTGCCTGATACGTCGGTTTTTCTCGTCCGCGACTTGTGAGGAAGGGCAGGACGCCGGTATCATTACGCCTTTTCACCGGCCCCGTCCCGGGTGCCAAAACCTACGCCTGATCACGGCGCAGGTCCGAACGGGAAAGGAAGATAGCCTTGACTGAACAGACTGAAGCAGCACTGCCGACGCCACTGACAATCGGTGTGGCTGCCGAGCAGCTGGCTGGAGAGCGCCGCCTGCCGGTAGTGCCGGATGTAGTGAAGAAATACACGGATCTGGGTGCCCGCCTGCTTGTCCAGCGTGGCGCAGGTGCGCGAGCCTACTTCTCGGATGAAGCCTTCGGCGAAGTGGAATTCGCCGACAGCGCCGAAGAAATTTACGCCAACGCCGATGTCGTACTGTGCGTGCAGCCGCCAACGACAGAGTTGGTCAATAAAATGAAGCAGGGCGCGGTGCTGCTTGGCATGCTCGCGCCGTGGTCGGATGCCGAACGCGTCCAGGCCTATGCCAAGCGTGGCATCACCGCCTTCTCGCTCGAATTGCTGCCGCGTATTTCGCGCGCACAAAGCATGGACGTGCTTTCTTCACAGGCGTCCGTCGCAGGCTACGAATGCGCGTTGATTGCCGCCAACCACAGTCCCAAATTCTTCCCGATGCTGACCTACGCCGCCGGTTCGATCCGGCCGGCGCGGGTGCTCGTCATCGGCGCGGGTGTGGCCGGTTTGCAGGCCATTGCCACCGCACGCCGCATCGGTGCGATCGTTGAGGGGTATGACGTACGTCCCGAAACGCGCGAGCAGATCGAATCGCTCGGTGCGAAATTCGTCGATACCGGCGTGGATGCCACCGGCGAGGGCGGCTATGCGCGTGAGCTGACCCCGGAAGAGGTGGCTCAACAGGCCGATCGCCTGGCCAAAGCCATCGCCCAATGCGACGTATTGATTACCACGGCTGCCATTCCGGGCAGAGCCGCGCCGAAGATCGTCACCAGCGCGATGCTGGAGAAAATGAAGCCAGGCTCCGTGGTCGTCGACCTGGCCGCCGAGACCGGTGGCAACGTTGAAGGGACGGTTGCTGGCGAGGAAACCTGGCTCAACAACGTTCTCATCGTCGGCCCGACGAACATTTCCAGCCGCATGCCGGTGCATGCTTCGGAGATGTTCGGCAAGAACCTGTTCAACTTCATCAGCCCGTTCATTCAGGATGGTGCTCTTGCACTGGATTGGGAGGATGAAGTCATGAGCGGTTCCTGCCTCGTCCATGACGGTGAAGTGCGTCACGCAGGCGTGCGCCAGGCGCACGGCCTCGACAACAACGAATAAGAGGAAGCTACCCCATGGATGGCTTTACCGCCCTGTATATCTTCATGCTTGCGGCCTTTGCGGGCTACGAGGTGATTTCGCGTGTGCCCGTGATTCTGCACACTCCATTGATGTCTGGTTCGAACTTCATTCACGGCGTGGTGCTCGTCGGCGCGATGATCGCGCTCGGCCATGCTGACCCGGACGATCCGTTGCAATTGACGATCGGTTTCTTCGCGGTCCTCCTGGGAGCGGCCAACGCCGCCGGCGGCTACATCGTGACCGAACGCATGCTCGGCATGTTCAAGGCCGGCGACAAGAAGAATAAAGGGAGCGCGAAATGAACTGGTTTGTCAGCATGGCGTATTTCATCGTCACGATCCTGTTCATCTTCGGCTTGAAGGCGATGAGTTCCCCGGTGACCGCGCGTCGCGGCATCGTGTGGGCCGGCTTTGCGATGATCGCCGCAACCGTGGCGACCTTCTTCGTGGCCGATCTGAACAACATCGGCCTGATGGTGTTGGCCCTGGTGTTGGGTGGCAGCGCTGCCTGGTATTCCGGCAAAGTGGTCAAGATGACCGACATGCCGCAGATGGTCGCCCTGTACAACGGCATGGGTGGCGGTGCCGCCGCCGGCATCGCGGCGATTGAGCTGGTGCGTGGTGCGGACCACTCCGCGATGGTTGCCACCCTGATGGTGTTGGGCGCAATTATCGGCTCGGTGGCGTTTTCCGGCTCGTGCGTGGCGTTTGCCAAACTGCAAGGCCTGCTCAACAAGCCCATCCGTCTGCCGCAGCAAAACACCATCAACTTTTTCCTCACGCTGCTCACCTTCGGCCTCGGCCTGACGGTTGGCTACTCTGACGCTCCGTCCGGCTTCAGCATCTTCCTGTTCTTCGCCCTCGCGCTGGCGCTGGGTGTGGTGCTGGTGTTGCCGATTGGCGGCGCAGACATGCCGGTGGTGATCTCGTTGCTCAACGCCTTCACCGGTCTGGCAGTGGGTTTCAAGGGTTTCGTGCTTGGCGTGCCGATGCTGATCATTGCCGGTATCGTCGTGGGTGCCGCAGGTTCGTTGCTGACCCACCTGATGGCCAAGGCGATGAACCGCCCGATCAAGAACATCATTTTCACCCCGCTGTCGGGTGAAGCCGCTGCTGGCGGAGAAGGCCCGCAGGGAACGATGCGTGAGACTTCCGCAATGGATGCCGCTGCGCTGATGCGCTACGGCAGCAAGGTCATCGTTGTGCCGGGCTATGGCATGGCCGTGGCGGGCGCGCAGCATAAAGTGTGGGAAATGGCGCAGTTGCTTGAAGAGGCGGGCGTGGAAGTGGTGTTTGCGATCCACCCGGTCGCGGGCCGCATGCCGGGCCACATGAACGTGCTGCTCGCTGAAGCCGGCGTGCCGTACGACAAGATCTTCGACCTTGACGAGATCAACAGTGACTTCCCCCAGGCCGATGTGGCGCTGGTGATCGGCGCGAACGACGTGGTCAATCCCGTTGCGCGTACCGACAAGAGCAGCCCGATCTACGGCATGCCGATTCTCAACGCCGACCAGGCACGCGACGCCATCGTCATCAAGCGTGGTCGCGGCGCCGGCTACTCAGGCATCGAAAACGCGTTGTTTTTCGAAGAGAACTGCAGCATGCTTTACGGCAGCGCACAGGACGCAGTGGGCGAAATCATCGGTCACATCAAGAGCTTCAGCGACTGATCCAGCCCAGTCCCCATCTGGACTCAACGGCGTGCTTCGGCACGCCGTTTTTATTGCCTGTCGCGCCGAGTTCATCTATAAGAAACCGCGTGCTTCTGCGTGGGGACGGAAATGTATCGCCAGTCTTTGATCCTGCTGCTCATCTTGTCTTGCTCTGCCGGGCTGGCCCAAGAGCGCGAACGCGTCGAAACCGAAACCTCGGCCCGTCAGGCAGGCGATGAACCCTACCGCTACGCCCTGCCGGCACGCGCCGACACCGAGCGCCATCTGCAACGCCTCGCGCAAGCCATCCAGCTACGCGAATACTGCGCCGACCAAAGCATTGAAGATGCCTTTGTAGACCGCCAACTCGCCGCCTTCAGCCGCATCACAGGGCGCGAAGAAGACTGCCGCACGCTGCTGGAGTATTAATCGCCCGCCGCAACGCAGCGCCAGCAACCGGCACCATCCAAACCACCGAACCTTCAACGTTCGCTCACGCCCAACGGCAACGAAAATCAGCACCATCCGAAATCCCGGCCGGTCAAGGCATGAACGTAGCCCATAACCCAAGCCGAACAAATCCCGACCGGCCAACGCAAATCGCGGCCCAAAAAACAAGCCCT
>DATGNI010000055.1:0-9483 GCA_035306825.1 Azoarcus sp.
CGCCGTGATTGGCCGCCCGCCGGAAAAAGTGCTGGAACTGCTTGAGCCGTGATCACCCCAAACGGTTCGCCCTACGGGATGCTTGCATGAAGGCACAACACTCCACCCGCCTCTTCGGCATGGTGTTGCTGCTCTTGGCTACGCTGTTGCTCAGTGCGTGCGGCGAACAACCGCGGGACCGTTTTGATCCGCTGCCAGCCGACGCTGTGGTGCTTGTCATTGGTGACAGCCTTGTCACCGGAACCGGTGCTTCAGCGGGAAAGGACTGGCCCCGGCATCTTGCCGAGGCGACCGGGTGGGAAGTGATCAACGCCGGCGTGCCGGGGAATACCTCGGCGGATGCGCGTCGGCGCTTGCCTGAATTGCTGGACATTCATTATCCGCAGGCCGTGATCATTGCCATTGGCGGCAATGATTTTCTGCGCGACGTTTCGCCGGATGAAACGCGGGCCAATATCACAGCGATGATTCGTCGCGCGCGCGGCGTAACCGAGCATGTGGCTCTGGTCGCGATTCCGGCCAAATCGATGAGCGGTGCGTTGTTTGGCGGGTTGTCCGATCACGGACTGTACGCCGAGCTGGCCACTGAAAACGAACTTGCGCTCATTCCGAACGCCGTCTCGGAAGTGCTCTCCGATGCCGCCCTGCGCTCTGACCGCATCCACGCCAACGATGCGGGTTATGCGCACATCGGACAACGCGTGTTCGATTCATTGCACGAATATGGCTGGTTCGCGCCCTGAGCGTTCCGTATTTTCAAAGCACAATGCGCACATAAACGTGCACGGCTGACAGGCTGAACGGACGCGAGCCTGCAGCAGCGTTCGCGCACTGTGCAAACCGGACGTTTGCCGCGCGGGCCTGATTCAGTACGGAAATTCCGCAAATATTCCGTCGAGCCCGGCTTCCAGCGTTGCGGTACGTTTTGCGGGGGCGTGCGGCATCACGCTCTGGGCGCTGCCACGCCAGATCGCCCGCTTCGTGTCACGGTCGAACATGTCGATGATGAGCGTGCCCACTTCATAGACGTGCTCCGTGGTGGTGGCCATCGTCGGTCCCCAGCCATACCAGCCCCAATAGCGCATGGGCGCTCCGTTATAAAAGGTGTCCAGCCGTCTTTTTTGCTGGGTGGCGACATGCGCTGCAATGGCCACGCTCCCCTGTTCGGGATCCAGTCTCCAACCCATCATTTTCAGGCGGTCATCCACACCCTGCTGGATGCGTTGTTGCTGCAATGGCTCAATGCCTTCTGGCGACTGCGCCCAGTAATAGGTGCTGTAGCGTGAAAAATCGACCGACGGATCGCGATCCGTGATGATTTCCGGCGAGCTCGCGCACGCCGTCAGCAGCACTGCCCCCAAGACCACGGCAAATTTTTGCATGGCAACTCCGCTTGAATCGGCACCGACACACTCGTTTTATGGTGCGTGGTTGTATCGCGTGTATTCCGCACCGCTCGCGAGCGAGCCTCCGCGTCGATACGGAAAGTGTAAAACACGGCGCCACGATTCATGCACCGCTTTTTCGTAACGCCGTTGCAATTTTTTACGTTTATTCTGGTTTCCGCTATCAGAGCGGAATTCAGACACTCCATCCGTTGTTCAAGTCTTTCCAGGAGCATTGCGAAATGCACAGCACCGTTGTTGCGACAAGCTTTGCCGCAACTGCCGATCATCCCCCCATTTACAGCGATACGGCCAAGGATCTCCTTGAGGAAAAACCGGCGGTTACGCCCGACATAACCAACCAACAGGTTTTCAAGACGTTTACCAACGATACGGACTTGAAAAGTCTGTCAGTCATCGAGAACGGGCGCCCCATCGGGTTGATCAACCGTCATCTTTTCATGGAGGAGTTTGCGCGTCCTTTCATGCCGGAGTTGTATCAGAACAAAAGCTGCATCGCGTTCATGGACAAACATCCGTTGGTTGTGGAGCAGGACACGCCAATCGAGCAGATCTCCACCAAAATCCTTGCAGTGGGAGAAAAGGTTTTGAGTGATGGCTTCATCATCACTTCGAACGGTCTCTATAGCGGCATGGGGCGCGCGCAGGAAGTGCTTGCGGCAATGTCGCGCATGCAGGAAGAAAAAAGCCGGATCGTAATGGAATCAATCGATTACGGAAGTGTTATTCAACGTTCGATTTCACGCGCCTCGCGTAAGGCGCTCGCCAAAGGGCTGAACGAACAATTTCTGGTGTGGGAGCCGCGCGATACGGTCAGCGGAGACCTTTATCACTTCGTTGAGTTTGAAGACGGCTTTCTCGGAATCGTTTTTGATTGCACCGGCCACGGGGTGCCGGGGGCCTTCATGACCTTGATCATGACGGCTTTTCTGCAAGGCTCGATCAATGCCGAAAGCGCGAAAAATCCGGGCGCCCTGCTCGCCGAGGTGCATCGCCGCGTGCGTGCAGCGATGAGCAAAAGCGTCGAAGGGTTTGATGAGCAACACGCGGACGACGGTATGGACGCTGCAGTGTTCTGGCTCGAGCGCGATGCGCGCACGCTGATTTACGCCGGTGCCCACATGCCGCTGTTTTTGCTCGCGCCTACGGCCAAGGATTTTGAGGTAATCAACGGCGACCGCGAAGGCGTGGGCTATGCCAATGTTCCGCTCAGCAAGGTGTGGAACAACCACACGATCAAACTGACTCAAAGCACCGCCGTGTACTTCTTTACCGACGGTCTGTTCGACCAGCTCGGCGGCTCCAAATGTATTGCCTTTGGCAAGCGCCGCACGCGCAAAACCCTGCTCAAGTTGCGGGATGCCCCGATGGCCAAGCAAGCGGAAGGCTTGATGAAAGCGCTGGCCGAATATCAGGGCGATGAACCGCGTCGTGATGACATCTGCGCCCTGGGGTTTCGTGTATGAACGAGGCCATGACGATGTCTGCAAAAGAGCTCGGAGCGTTCCGCAACCACGCACATGCCAGCCAGGTTCTGCTGCATTACTCGGGCGAAATCACTTCGTCGGTCGTTGCGACGCTGTCCGATACGGTACGCCAGCGCCTGGATGATTCCGCGCCGGACCGGCGTATCGCGCGACGCGTGTTCTCGGCCTTCATCGAGATGGCGCAGAACGTCCTGCATTACGCGCCGCCCGCCGTGGATGGGCAGCCATACGGATCGCTCACCGTCGCTCACGACGCGGAGGTTTTCTCGGTGCTGTGCTGCAACCGCATCCGTAACGGCCAGATCGGTCGTTTGCGCGAACGTGTGGAAGCGGTGCGAAAAATGACGCTTGACGAGATCAAGGCCACCTACCGCATGCAATTGCGCAATGACGAGGGAGACCCGGAAGGCATCAGCAAAGGCGCGGGGCTCGGTTTCCTTACGTTGGCGCGTGAAGCCAGCGCCCCGATCGACTATCGCATTGTTCCCGTCGCCGGTCAGCCCGACGAAGCGGAATTCCACCTTCTCGCCATCATCTGAACCCTTTGTGAGATTTGCACATGACTGTATTTCATCTTCCACCTACCAAAGAAACGCCGGAAATCCTCATCGACGAGGAGAATCTGCGCTTTTCCATGTCGGGCGAGTCCTATCCCGAAAACGCCATGACTTTTTACGGCCCGGTGCGCAACCAGCTGGCCACCCTCCTCACGTTGCCCGGCGTGGCTGCGCATGGACTTGAAGCTCATTTCAATTTGCGCTATTTCAACAGTTCCAGCACCAAACTCATCCGTGCGCTGGTGGGCATGTTGCAGCGTCGCGCGGAAGGTGGCTCGAAGATTGTCCTGCAGTGGCAGCATGATCCAGAGGACGACATGATGGCCGAGTTTGGCGAAGACCTGCGGGACGAGTTCAATGCAATCGACTTTCATCTGATTGAGGTTGAATCGGCGTAAGCGATTCTTCAGGTGATAGCATCTTCATAGTCCAATGGAGAGAGCTGAGATGGAATCCTTCGACTATGTGGTGATTGGAGGCGGCAGCGGTGGTGTCGCAACGGCGCGCCGGGCGGCGGAATATGGCGCGAAGGTGGCGCTCATTGAAGCCAACCGGCTCGGTGGAACCTGCGTTAACGTGGGATGCGTACCCAAGAAAGTCATGTGGAACGCCGCCGATATGGCTCATAGACTGCATGATGCGGCGAGCTATGGCTTCGACGTCCGAAACGAGGGTTTTGACTGGAGCAGCTTGAAGAACCGACGTGACGCCTACCTCCTACGCCTGAACGATCTGTACGCCAACCTGCTGGAAAAAGCCAACGTCACGCTGGTGCGCGGCTATGCCCGTTTTCGTGATGCCACGACGGTGGACGTGGACGGCCGGGTGCTGAGTGCCCCTCACATTACCATCGCCACCGGCGGCCATCCGGTATTTCCGGACATCCCCGGTGCCGAATTGGGGATCAGTTCTGACGGGTTTTTCGCGCTTGAACAGCAGCCCCGACGCGTGGTGATTGTCGGTGGAGGCTATATTGCGGTGGAACTGGCCGGTGTGTTCCGTGCACTGGGCAGCGACGTCACCCAATTGGTCCGTGGGCAGCGTTTGTTGCGACCTTTTGATCAGATGCTCGCAGACGAACTCACCGAACGCATGAGCGAAGACGGCATCGACATCCGTTTTTCGACGGAAGCCCAGGCCATCGAACGCCGTGCGGACGGCGTGCTGATGATCGATTGTGGTGAAGCCGGAACATTGGAGGCGGATTGTCTGCTATGGGCGACGGGTCGGCGGGCGAACACCGCGGAACTGGGTCTGGAGGCTGCGGGCGTCACGGTCAACATCGACGGCACGATTCCGGTGGATGCCTTTCAGGACACCAGTATTGCCGGCATTCACGCCATTGGCGACATCATTGGCGAAGCCGAGCTCACGCCGGTGGCGATTGCGGCCGGCCGCAGACTCGCCACGCGCTTGTTCGACGACCAGCCCGAAGTGTGTCTCGATTATGCAGACATCCCTTCCGTCGTATTCAGTCACCCCACCATCGGCACGGTCGGCCTCACCGAAGCGCAGGCGCGCGAAAAATGGCCGGACGTGAAGGTGTATTCCTCCCGTTTCACGCCCATGTATTACGCGATCACGGAACGAAAACCCAAAACGGCGATGAAGCTGGTGTGTGCCGGCCCGGATGAGCGCGTGGTCGGGCTGCATGTTATCGGTGAAGGTGCCGATGAAATGCTGCAAGGCTTTGCGGTGGCGGTAAAAATGGGCGCGACCAAGCGCGATTTCGACAACACCGTGGCAATCCACCCTACCAGTGCAGAAGAACTGGTGACGATGCGTTGAGCCGCGTTTTGCCACGCTGCGCGTGCAGAGCGCGGAATGGACCTGCACGCTTTCTCGCGCAGCGATGCGGCTCGAATCAATACCGGGTCGTATCCTGCGCGAGACTTAATTCGCCCTCTTCGTGAATGCGCAACGGCAGTACCGTGTTTTCGACTTCGATTTTTGCCTCAAAGGCGTAGCGAAGCGTGTCGCGCTCGGGGTTGCTGATCAATTCGTTGAAGAAACGCAGCCCGCCCAACAGATCAATGCCGGACCGAAGCTCGATTTCCGATTCGCCCCAAGGCGGCACATCGGCCAGGTTGGATGCGACAGAAGTCAGCATCCGCTGATCTTCGAGTTTCACGGAATAGCTCATGCCGCGCATTTTCAACGGTGTCGAATTGGGATTGACGATGCGCAAGCCAATACGGAAGCGCGGCGTTCCGCCCGTTTCCGGGGCCAAACCGAACGACGTCAGGGAAACAGAAGGGGTCTCCCACGTCGGATCTCCGCGCGAAGCGCATCCGGTCATGAGAATCGCCATGCCGGCGAGCAGCATGCGGCGTCGCAGTAGCAGCATTATCTCTCCATCAATGTGTTCAGCTCGTGTCTGGCGTGTAATGCCATCGAACGCCCACTTTTGTGCAAGGGGTTTTCTCAAACGAAAACGCACTGCACGTTGGATGGGAGCGGGCCTGCGCATCGACAGACCCGAGATCAGACACAATCTGTTGCAGATTTGTTAGGCTTCCTGCGTCGGCCTTGTGGTTTTCTGCGGCTGGCAAGGCTTTTTCATTTTTGGAGAACATCATGTTCCTGACCAGCCCTGCCACATCCGGTTGGCAAATTCCTCTTTTTGCTACCGCCCTTTTCCTGTTTGTCGGTGCTGCATCCGCCCAGCCCGCCTCAACAGAAGAAGAATATTCCCGGCCCTTGCTCGACGTTCCCTATGTGCCGACATCGGAAGAGACGGTGCATCGTATGCTCGAACTGGCGGACGTGCAATCCGAGGACTATCTCATCGATCTGGGCTCGGGCGACGGGCGTATCGTCGTGGCTGCGGCACGCGATTGGGGCGTACAGCGCGCGTTGGGCATTGATCTCGATCCCGAACGCATCACCGAAGCCAATGCCAATGCAAAAGCGGCGGGCGTGGAAGATCGGGTGCGTTTCGAACAGGGCGATCTGTTTGACAAGGATTTTTCCGATGTCGACGTGCTCACGATGTATCTGTTACCCACGGTCAATCTCCGGTTGCGCCCGGTCATTCTAGAAGATTTGCGTCCCGGCACGCGTGTTGTCTCCCACGCATTTGACATGGGAGACTGGGCGCCTGACAAAACGATTGTCGTCAACAGCCGCAACGTCTACAAGTGGGTCGTACCTGCCCGCGTGGGGGGCACGTGGACGGTCACCGACGCCGATGGAAAGACCTTCACCATCGAACTCAAGCAGGAATACCAGACTGTCGGGGGGACTGCGGTGATTGAACGACGCGTTTTCCCGTTGGCGTATGCCAGCCTCAATGGCAGCCGGCTGGATTTCACCGTCCAGGGCAAACACTATTCTGGAGAAGTGGACGGTGACCGCATCCATGCAAGTACAGGCAAACTCGTAGAGAGCGGCTGGCATGCCCAACGCATGTAATTCCCCGGCCGTCAAAAGCCCCGTCAATCTTTCTTCGCACGGCCTTAGCGTATCGGACGGCGTCGCCGTATTGGTCGGCGTGGTCGTGGGCATGGGCATTTTCGGCCTGCCGCCTTTGGTTGCGCAGGCCAGCGACTCCCCCGCAACCTACATCGGACTGTGGTTGGGCGGCGGCTTCATCATGCTGCTGGGCGCGTTGTGCTACGCCGAACTGGGTTCGGCCTGGCCGCACTCCGGCGGGGAATACCATTTTTTGCGTCGCGCCTGGGGGCCGTCTGTTTCATTGCTGTTCGCGTGGGCGCGCTGCTCGGTCATCCAGACCGGATCCATCGCCGTTGTTGCCTTCATTTACGGTGAATACGCGCAGCGCGTGGTCCCCCTCGGTGCCCATGGGGAGGCCTATCATGCCGGCCTGTCCGTGATCATGCTGACAGCGCTCAATATCCTCGGCACGAACAGTTCAAAACGCGTCCAGGTGGTGTTCAGCACGCTGACGGTATTGGCGCTGCTTGTCATTACAGGCACCGGTCTGGCCGTAAGTGGAAATGATGTGACGGCCGTTGTCGGCGCGGAGGTTTCTACGGCTGCGTCCACGGCACCGGCCGCTGCGCTTGGCATGGGCATGATTTTCGTTCTGCTTGCTTACGGGGGCTGGAACGAAGCGGCCTATGTGTCGGGCGAACTGCGTGAACCGGCGCGCAACATGCCGCGTGTGTTGATCATTGGCACGCTCCTCGTCACTGCGGTGTACCTGCTCGTAAACCTCGTCTATCTCGCCACCTTTGGTTTGGACGGATTGCGCGACGCGACCGCAATCGGTGCCGAAATGGTGGATATCGCTTTCGGGCCGATGTCTGCGGTTGTGCTCAGTCTGGTGATTTGCGTGGCCGCATTGTCGACCCTCAATGCCACCATTTTGACCGGTGCTCGGGTGTATTACGCACTGGGCCGGGATCTGCCGCTGATGTCGGCCCTGTCCGCCTGGGACGAACGCGGTTCGACCCCGATTCGTGCGCTGGTTCTGCAAGGACTGGTCTCTCTGATATTGATTGTGATCGGCGCCAACAGTCGCAACGGAATCGAATCCATGGTGGCGTATACCGCGCCAGTTTTCTGGTTTTTCATGTGCCTGACCGCCTTGTCGGTCATTGTGCTCCGCATACGCGAGCCTGAGCACGCGCGCCCTTTCCGCGTGCCGCTTTATCCATTGCCGCCGTTGCTGTTCGGCGCAATATGCCTCGCGTTGCTCTGGTCAGCTGTGAGTTATGCCGGAGTGGGCGCCTGGTTGGGGGTGGCGGTACTGGTTGCCGGTTTGCCGTTGCTGTGGCTGGATCGACGTAGCCCGAAAACCGCCTGACAATTCCCGTCACGAGACAACGGTTCACTCTGGTAGGCTGGAGACCGTTTTCACGCCGAGGTTCTCAATGCCTGCCGATGGAACCATCGTTGCTTGTCTGTGCGCGGCATGGTGTGACGTGTGCCGGGAATATCAGACCGGGTTTTCCGCCCTGGCCAGCGACTATCCGGAGGTTGCTTTCCACTGGGTGGATATCGAGCACGACCCCGCTTGGCAAGAGGATTGGGACATCGAGGATTTTCCGACGATCCTGGTTCAGCGCGGCGAGACGGTAGTGTTCCTCGGCCCGATGCTGCCGCAACCTCTACAGCTCAGGCGCGTGCTTGAATCGTTGCTGACAATGGATGCCGCTGCCTGCGCACAACACGCGGAATCTAGCGCAGAACATCGCGCCTGGCAGCGCATGAACGAATTCGGGCGCAAACTCCAGGCCCGTTAGGGCTCCAGTCGAATGACGCGCCCATTCGTTTCATCCAGCAGATAGAGGTATCCGTCCGGCCCCATTCGCACGTCACGAATGCGTGCGCCGTACTCTTCCAGCAAGGCATGCTCGGCGATCACATTCGTCCCGTCGAGTTCCAGGCGCACGAGCTTGCGTCCAGCCAGCGCGCCGATGAACAGGTCGCCCTGCCAGTGCGGAAAAACTTCACCCGTATAGAACGCCATGCCGGCCGGAGCGATCGATACCGGCGTCCAATAATGTAGCGGCGCTTCGACGTCTTCCCGTTCGGTCGCTTCACCAAACGGCAGACGCGTGACGTAACTGCGACCGTGCGTCACCTCTGGCCAGCCGTAGTTTGCGCCGGCTTTCACGCGATTCACTTCATCGCCGCCACGGGGGCCGTGTTCGTGCGTCCACAACACGGCGCTGTCCGGATGAATGGCGGCGCCCTGTACGTTGCGATGACCGTAAGACCAGATCTCGCTCAGTGCGTCGTCACGCTCCACAAACGGGTTGTCGGGCGGGATGGAGCCGTCCGGCGCGATGCGCACGATCTTGCCGAGATGGCTGTCGAGTTGCTGTGAACGTTCGCGGAAAGTGTTGCGGTCCCCCAGCGTGACGAACAGCATGCCGTCGCGGTCGAACGCAAGACGTGAACCGAAATGATGCCCTCCGGACGGATCATCTTGCTGCGCAAAAATCCGCTCCACTTTTTCAAGACGCAGGTTTTGCGCATCAAAACGAGCGCGCGCGACGGCCGTTCGTGCGCCATCGGGTGTGGGCTCGGCGTAGCTGAAGAAGATCGTCGCATCGCGTTCGA
>DATGNI010000056.1:0-17027 GCA_035306825.1 Azoarcus sp.
CTGCTCTACCATTGAGCTACACCCGCCCGGGACCGCTCATTCTAATCGCGCCATGAGTCGCCCGCAATCCAGAGAGATTACACGGCGTGTTAGAATTACGGGGCGTGATCTCGTCCAGGCTGCAACCACGCAGCGTGGAAGACGATCCTGTTTTTTTCTGTAACTTTGCATCGCGTGTAGAAAAATGGCTCAAATCATCATTAATGGTCAGCCCGAAGCACTGACTACGGACATGACCGTACAGGCTCTGCTTGAGGCGCGCGCGCTTGCCGGAAAACGCGTCGCGGTTGAACGTAATGGCGAAATCGTGCCCAAAGGGCAACATGCTGAAGTCCGGCTAGCCGACGGCGACCGTCTCGAGATTGTCGTCGCGGTGGGTGGCGGCTGATTCACGCTCCTCCGCATTTCTCCGAAGGTAACACCATGAACGACCCCTTCGTCATTGCTGGAAAAACATACGGTTCGCGCCTGCTGGTCGGCACCGGAAAATACAAGGATTTCGCGGAAACGCGTGAGGCCATTGATGAAAGTGGCGCCGAAATCGTGACAGTCGCGATTCGGCGCACCAACATTGGCCAGAATCCGGACGAGCCGAACCTGCTCGATGCGTTACCGCCGGAGCGCTTTACGATCCTGCCCAACACTGCGGGTTGCTATACCGCCGAGGATGCGGTGCGCACACTGCGCCTGGCGCGTGAGTTGCTCGACGGACGAGCGCTGTGCAAGCTGGAAGTGCTGGGGGATCCGCAAACTCTGTTCCCGAACATGCCGGAAACACTGAAGGCCGCCGAAACGCTTGTCAAAGAGGGTTTCGACGTGATGGTGTACTGCTCGGATGATCCGATCCAGGCGCGCATGCTGGAGGACATCGGCTGCGTTGCCATCATGCCATTGGCCTCGTTGATCGGTTCCGGCATGGGGATCCTGAATCCGTGGAACCTGCGTTTGATCATCGATCAAAGCAAGGTTCCGGTCATCGTCGATGCCGGTGTGGGCACGGCGTCCGATGCCGCGGTGGCGATGGAATTGGGTTGCGACGGCGTGCTGATGAATTCCGCGATTGCGCAGGCGCGCCAGCCGGTGTTGATGGCGGGCGCCATGAAGTACGGGATCGAGGCCGGTCGCAAGGCGTATCTTGCCGGTCGCATGCCGCGCAAGCTGTATTCGGCCGATCCGAGCTCGCCCGCCAGTGGCCTGATTGGTTCCTGACCTCACTTTTTTTATCCAACAAACGTAAGACGGGTCCGCCATGCGGGCCCGTCTTACGTTCTACCCTCGGACCATGCCGTATGGATGAACAACGCGACGATACCGCCCCGGAACGGTTTTCCCGCCGCTCAATCCGGAGCTTCGTGTTACGCCAGGGGCGTTTGTCGCCCGGCCAGCAGCGCTACCTCACCGAAGTGTTGCCGAAAATCGGTATTCCCTATCGCGCTGCGCCGCTTGATCTGGACGAGGCGTTCGGTCGAAGCGCGCCCAAGGTGCTCGAAATCGGTTTCGGCATGGGCGAGACTTCCGCCCGCATCGCTGCGGAACATCCGGAGATCGACTATCTGGCCATCGAAGTGCATGGCCCGGGAGTGGGCAATCTGTGCAAATTGATTGTTGAAGGCCAGCTCGACAACCTTCGGCCGGTGCAGCACGATGCGGTTGAAGTGCTGCAGGACATGATCCGTCCCGGTGCGCTGGCCGGTGTGCATGTGTATTTCCCGGATCCCTGGCACAAAAAACGGCATCACAAACGCCGCATCATTCAGAAAGAATTTGTCGCGCTGGTTGCGTCTCGACTCGCCCCGGGCGGTTATCTGCATTGCGCGACAGATTGGCAGGAATACGCTGAATGGATGCTGGAGGTGTTGTCGGGAGAGCCGTTGCTCGAAAACACCGCCGAGGGATTCGCCGAGCGGCCCGAATGGCGGCCGATCACGAAATTCGAAGAACGCGGCCTGAAGCTTGGTCACGGCGTGTGGGATTTGTTGTTCCGTCGCAGGGAAACGGGTGCACGTCGGAGTGCGCCGGATTGAAAGGAGTTTCGGTTTGATCAAGGCGGTGTTCGGATTCTTTGGCCGGGTGTTGCGCTTCATCTTCTGCGCGCTCGACTGGATGCGTCGGCTGGCGCTCAATCTGCTTTTTCTGTTCATTCTCGGCGTGCTGGTGTTCATGTTTAGCCCCAGCGTGGAGCGGGAGGTGGCGGAAGGCACCGCGCTGGTGATTCGCCCCGCCGGAGCGCTGGTGGAAGAAGCCCAGCTCGAAAGCCCGCTCGCGCTGCTGCGTCGCGGTAGCGGCCTGCCGGCGCAGACCGAGCTGCATACCCTGGTCGATGCCGTGCGAACGGCGCGCGACGATGAGCGCATTGCCGGGCTGGTAATCGAGACCGACGATTTGTCCGCCGGTGGTCTTGCCAAGCTCGGCGAGCTGCGCGCGGCGATTGAGGCGTTCAAAACCTCCGGCAAGCCGGTACTGGCGCGTGGGGAGCGTTTCACCGAAAGCCAGTATTACCTTGCCAGTGTGGCCGACCAGGTGCATCTCGCGCCGGACGGGTTTCTGTTGATGCGTGGTCTGGCGGCCTATCAGAATTTCTATGGTGATCTGCTCGACCGCCTCGGGGCGAAGCTGCATGTGTTTCGCGCCGGAGAATACAAGTCTTTCAGCGAGATCTTTACCCGTAGTGAGATGTCGGATGAAAGCCGCCGCAACACCGTCGATTTGCTGAACGGGGTGTGGTCAGAAGTGCGCGCAGCGGTGAGCGTCAGCCGCGAGCTGGATGCTCAAGTGTGGGATGCCTGGATATACGGTTTCGATACCGTGCTGGAAGCGGCCGGTGGTGATCCTGCACGCGCTGCGCTGAATGCCGGTTTCGTGGATACCCTGAGTGAAGCGGATGAATGGAAGACGTTGCTGATCGAGCATTTCGGTGCCGGCGTCAACGGTCGCAAGCCGCGGGGTATTGAGGCGGGCAACTACCTCAAGGCGCGGGCGCAGTCGCAGTCGCAGGGTACGCAAGCACGTATCGCAGTGCTGGTTGCGCAAGGGGCGATCGTCGACAGTGGGGGCGCGCCCGGTGGCGTGGTGGGAGAAGAGTTCGCACGCCGTATTCGGGCTGCACGTGAAGATGCTTCGGTGCGTGCGCTGGTGGTGCGTATCGACAGTCCGGGCGGCAGCGCCTGGGCGGCTGAACGCATCCGGCGAGAGCTGGATTTGACGCGCAGTGCGGGCAAACCGGTGGTGGTGTCGATGAGCTCGACTGCCGCCTCCGGTGGCTACTGGATCGCTGCCGGCGCAGACGAGATCCACGCCCTGCCGCTGACGTTGACCGGTTCGATCGGCGTGTTCGCGTTGATTCCTGATCTGTCTGCCACGTTGGAGGAGTTCGGCATCACCAGCGATGGCGTGGCCACCGGCCCGCTCGCCGGCCTGCCTGACCCGCGCCGCCCGTTGCCGCAGGCGGCGGCGGATGCGTTGCAAAGCTCCATCGATCATAGCTATGAGCGTTTCATCGATATTGTCGCCAACGCGCGCGACATCCCGCGCGAAGAGGTGGATCGCGTTGCACGCGGTCAGGTGTGGACCGGGGAGGCCGCATACAAGCTCGGACTGGTGGATGCACTGGGCGGGCTGAACGGGGCGGTCGAGGCGGCTGCCAAGCGTGCGAATCTGGAACAGTGGGAGATTGTCCGACCCACCGCCGAGCGTTCGTCACGGGACCGGGTGCTGCGTCGAATGATTGATTTTGCCGGGCTGGATGAGCCGCCGGCGGCGGGCTCGAGCGCTGCGCTGGCGCTGCGCTTTGAACGCATGGCTGAAACGTGGTTGATGTGGAACGATCCGCGCGGGCTGTATGCGCATTGTTTGTGCACAGGGCCGTGAATACGCCCTGAACAGTACGCGCTGAATAGCGTTCCGGCGGCGCGAAAAGGTGGCCTTTCCGCGCCGCCGCTACAGGAACAGTCCGAGCAGATCGTTGAGAAAGCGTTGTCCGCGCGGAGTGGGGCGCAGCATGGTTTCGTTTTCGTCGAGCAGCCCGCGTGCGTGCGCCAGCTCAAGACGTTCGGCGATATTCGCGAGTGGCTGGCCAGTACGCGTTTCGAAGCTGGTGGCCGGCACGCCGTCTGTCAGCCGCAAGGCGTTCATCATGAACTCGAAGGGTAATTCCGCGGCGGTGACGGTGCGTGTGTCCTGAACGAAGGCGCCGGTGCGGGCCGCTTCGAGATAGTGCATGGGGTGCTTATGGCGCATCTCACGCACGATGCCGTCGGGGGTGGTGAGTTTGCCGTGGGCGCCGGCGCCAATGCCGAGGTAATCGCCGAATCCCCAATAATTGAGATTATGCCGGCAGTGCGCGCCGGGGCGGGCGAAGGCCGAGGTTTCGTAGTGCTCGAATCCGGCTGCAGACAGATGGGCCTCGATCGTCTCCTGCATGTCGGCGGCGGTGTCATCGTCCGGCAAAGGCGGGGGCGTTCGGTGGAAGGGGGTGTTGGGCTCGAGCGTCAGGTGGTAGCACGACAGATGTTCGGTGCCGAAAGACAGTGCGGTGTCGAGATCCGTGAGCGCCCCGGTGAGGCTCTGTTGCGGCAGCGCGTACATCAGGTCGAGGTTGATGCGTTCAAAATGGTCAAGTGCGATGTGGATTGCGCGGTGCGCCTCCATGCCATCGTGAATACGGCCAAGCGCCTTGAGATGCGCGTCGTCAAAGCTTTGAATGCCGATGGACAGCCGGTTTGCTCCGGCCGCGCGGAAACCGCGGAAACGGGCGGCTTCGAAGGTGCCGGGGTTGGCTTCAAGGGTGATTTCGGCATCCGCCGCAAGCGCGGTGTGACAGGCAATCGCATCGATCACGCGGGAAAGGCTGGCGGGCGACATCAGGCTCGGCGTGCCGCCGCCGAAAAACACGGTATCGACCGTCCGTCCGGCGAGCTGCGGCGCGCTGCTGCGCAGATCCTGGATGACGGCGTCGATGTAGCGCTGTTCCAGGCTTGCCGCGTCCTGGCCGTCGCGCAGGGTGTGGGAATTGAAATCGCGATACGGACACTTGCGCACGCACCACGGGTAATGGACGTAGAGTGCGAGCGGGATGGAGGCAGCCTTCATGACCGATACTGCTCAAGCATTTCCAGCAGCCGGCGCATGGCCTGGCCGCGGTGGCTCAGTGTGTTTTTCAGCTGGGGGTCGAGTTCGGCGGCGGTCTGTTTGAGTTCGGGCAAATAAAATAGCGGGTCATAGCCGAAACCGTTCGCGCCGCGCGGCGTTGCAAGGATTTCGCCGTGCCATTCCCCGTCGGCGATGATCGGCTGCGGATCTTCCGCGTGGCGGACCAGAACGATCGCGCTGTAGAAATGCGCCCGACGGTCGCTTTGGGTTGCCAGACGTTCGAGCAGTAAATCATTGTTGCGCTGGTCAGAGGCCGGCTCGCCGGCGAACCGTGCTGAAATGACCCCCGGTGCGCCGCCCAATGCGGCCACACACAGACCGGAATCATCGGCGATCGCCGGCAGGCCGGCGTGGGCGGCGGCGTGGCGAGCCTTGGCGAGCGCGTTCTCGACGAAGGTCGGGTGCGGTTCTTCCGCTTCCGGGATGCCCAGTTGCGATTGCGGCACGATCTTGATGCCGAGCGGTACCAGCAAGGTGGTCAGCTCGGCGGCTTTTTTGGCGTTGTTGCTGGCGAGAACGAGACGGGGAAACATCCGTGAATCAATCCGTGGCGAGCGCGGCTGTTTGTGCTTCGACGAGCTGTTGAATGCCGCGTTCCGCAAGCGACATCAGGGCATCGAGTTCGGTGCGCGAAAACGGCACTCCTTCGGCCGTACCCTGAACTTCGATGATGCCGCCGGAGGCCGTCATGACGACGTTCATGTCGGTCTCGCACGAGGCATCCTCGATGTAGTCGAGATCCAGCACGGGTGTGGCGCCGACGATGCCGACCGACACGGCGGCGACTTTTTCACGCATCGGACTCTGGCTGAGGCGGCCGGCTTTCACGAGTCCGTCGAGCGCGTCGGCAACCGCCACGCAGGCGCCGGTGATGGAGGCGGTACGAGTGCCGCCGTCGGCCTGCAGTACGTCGCAATCAATGATGATCTGACGTTCGCCAAGGGCGCCGAGATCCACCACGGCGCGCAGGCTGCGGCCAATCAGGCGCTGGATTTCCTGGGTGCGACCGCTTTGTTTGCCGCGCGCGGCTTCGCGTGCTCCGCGGGTGTGGGTGGCGCGTGGCAGCATGCCGTATTCGGCCGTGAGCCAGCCCTGTCCCTTGCCTTTCAGGAAGGGCGGGACCGATTCTTCGACGCTGGCGGTGCACAGCACCCGGGTGTCGCCGAATTCGACCAGCACCGAGCCTTCGGCGTGACGGGTGAAGTGGCGGGTGATACGTACGGGGCGAAGCTGGTCCGGGCGGCGCTGATCGTGTCGCATGATGTCCTTGTCAGTTTTTGGAGGTTTCGAGTTTTTTGATCGCGGCGTTGATTTCATCAATCGCGCGCTCAATGTCTGCATTGCTGAATTCAGTGTCCGGCACCGGCGTCATGCTGGCGCCCTCCATGCGGGTTGTGAATCCTTCGAATGAGAGCGAAGCCGTTGAGAGCGTTTCTGGCGCGGGATCCTGGTCGTTACCATGCCAGCGCATCGCGATCATCGATAGATTGTCGCAGGTTGGGCCGCCGAGTGCTTCGGCACGCGCCATGATCCGGGGGACGCTTTCCTGCACCTCCGCGCCGCTCAAGCCGGTACGGAGGCGGGCATCGCCCAGCGGCCCCCACACCCCGTCCGAGCACAACATGATGGTGTCTTCCTGGCGCAAGGCGAAACGGCGGGAAGTGTCGATGTGAGGGGTGGAATTCCCGCCGAGGCAGTTGTAGAGGCGGTTGCGTTCAGGGTGCGTCTGGGCACCATGCGCGTCGATCTTGCCTTGGTCGAACAGCATTTGCACGCGTGAATGATCGCGTGTGCGCGCTGCGATGTCGCGCCCGCGCAGTGCGTACAGACGTGAATCGCCGGCATGCGCCCACCATGCGGACCCGGCTTGCACGATACAGGCGATGACGGTTGTACGCGGAGCCTCTGTGAGAGAGCGGTCGAGGGCGTCGGAAAGAATCGCTTGGTGCGCGTCCAGCATCGCTTTGTACAGAAAATCCTTGGGCGCAGACACGGTCGGGTGTGCTGCACGCTGGAAGGATTGGAGGAGCGATCGGGTGGCGATTTCGGCGGCCAGTTCACCGTTTTCGTGCCCCCCCATGCCGTCTGCGAGCACCATCAGCAGTGCGTCGCGCGAATAGGAATACGCAATGCGATCCTGATTCGTGCGTCGTCGTCCGGGACGGCTGTCTTGAAAGATTGAAAATTTCATCGGCGCTGTCAGCGGTTGCCATCTACAAATTTTCTGACTTGCTCGTCGGCATTGGCAAACAGGCCGGCCGGCAACTTGTCGCGCGCGCCGCGCTGCATCAACGCTTTTTGAAGCGAGTAGGCGCTTTGGGGGCGCGCGAGCGGGTCAAGACGAAGACACCAGTCGATGGTGGCGAGCAAATCAAGTGAATAATTTTCCGGCGGACACTGGACAAGCGGCACGAGCTCGTCCTTTTGCATGCGTTCGTCGGCGCGCGGGGGCGCATGGCCGACGATGCATGCATACATGCTCGCGCCAACGCTGTACAGGTCGCTCCACAGACCGAGCGCCGTGCGATCCTTGCCGTATTGTTCGGGTGAGGCGTAGCCGGGGGTGTACATCGGCTTGAGCATGGGCTGTTCGGAAACCAGCGTTTGGCGCGCAGCACCAAAATCGAGCAGCACCGGCGCGCCGGTGCTGCGCAGATAGATATTGGCCGGTTTGATATCGAGGTGCAGGATTTTGTGCGAATGAACTTCACGCAAGCCGTTGAGCGCACGGCTGAACACCGCACGGATGAAGCGTTCCGGAACTTTGCCGCGATGTTTGTGGATATACTCGTTCAACGTGCGGCCCTGTTCGAACTCCATCACCATGTAGACGGTGCCGTTGGTGCGGAAAAAATTCTGAACACGTACCACGTTGGGATGCTTCAGACGGGCGAGCGAGCGACCTTCCTCGAAGAAACACTTCATGCCGTAACGGAAGGCGGATTCGTGTTCTGCGCTGATTTTGGGCGTGACGTCGTTGCTCTGGCGCAAGGCAAGCGAGTTAGGCAGGTACTCTTTGATCGCCACAGGGGTGCCGGTTGCGTCGTGGGCCAAATAGACGATTGAGAACCCGCCGTGCGAGAGTTGTCGCTTGATCGTGTATTGATCGAGCTGAAAACCGACGGGGAGCGCGCTGTTCGCTTGTGGTGCCATGTTGTGGTTGTAACCGCTGCAAGGATGGCAACGTCCGAAATCGTGACCGTGCCAGACAGCTTTCCGTGGCACTGTGTTCATCGCAGTGTAAAGGATCGGATTGGTTTTTCGGGGATATGAGAGCAATGATCTACAGCATGACGGGATATGCGGTGCAACAACGCGACATCGGTCGCGTTGTTGTGCATCTGGAACTGCGCAGCGTGAATTCACGTTATCTCGATCTTCATTTCCGCATCGGCGATGATTTGCGTCTGTTTGAGCCCTTGTTGCGCGAGCGGATCACTGCGCGTCTGGCACGTGGAAAGGTAGAATGTCGTTTCAGTTTGCAGCGCGATGGTGACAGCGTTGCGCCACGTCTGGAACTCAACGCCGAGTTGCTGGACCAGCTCGATGCGGCGCAGGCTGCGGTGCATCAGCGCATGAGCAGTGCTGCGGCGCTGTCGGTGGGCGAGATTTTGCGCTGGCCCGGCATGCTTGCCGAGGACCGTGTAGACATCGAATCGCTGCGCCCCCAGATCACTGAACTGGTGGATGCTGCGCTGGATGACTTCCTCGCTGCGCGTTTGCGCGAAGGCGAAAAACTTTCCGCCACGGTGGCGGATCGGGTCGTGAAAATGCGTGCCTTGGTCGAACGGGTCCGCCCTCGCGTTCCGGTGATCGTGGCCGAGTATCAAGCGCGAATCGAACAGCGCTTGCGGGATGCCGTCGCCGCGCTGGACGAGGAACGTATTCGCCAGGAAGTATCGCTGTTCGCCCAGAAAATCGATCTGGAAGAAGAACTCGAACGGCTTGCCGCGCACCTGGATGAAGTCGAACGCACGCTCGGCACAAAGGGGCCGGCCGGCAAGCGACTCGATTTTCTGATGCAGGAACTCAACCGTGAGGCCAATACCCTTGCGTCGAAGTCCGCCGCTGGGGACGTCAGCGCAGCAGCGATGGAAATGAAGCTGTTGATTGAACAGATGCGCGAGCAAGTGCAGAACGTGGAATGAACGGAGACACCCGATGCCCGGAACCCTGTTGATCGTCACCGCGCCGTCGGGCGCAGGCAAGACCACGCTGGTCGGCGAGTTGCTTGAACGTGACGAGTTGGTGCGTCTGTCGGTTTCCTACACGACGCGTGAAGCGCGTGAGGGCGAGAGGGATGGGGTGCATTATCACTTTGTCGATGTCGCGACCTTTCGCAGCCTGCGCGATGAAGGGGAATTCCTGGAGTGGGCCGAGGTGCATGGTAATTACTATGGCACCTCGAAACGCTGGATCCGGGAGCAGCTCGAAACCGGTCATGACATCCTGCTCGAGATTGACTGGCAAGGAACGCAGCAGGTGCGCAAGAGCTTCCCCGACGCGGTGGCCATCTTCATTCTGCCGCCGTCGCTGGAGACGCTGGAGGCACGTTTGCGCGGTCGCGGCACCGACAGCGAAGACGTGATCGGACGCCGTTTGCTCGCGGCGCGTGGCGAGATGCGCCATGTGGGTGAATTCGACTACGTTATACTGAATGATGTGTTGGACGATGCGGCGGAGAATTTGGCCGCGATTGTCCGCGCATCACGTTTGCGCTACGAGCGACAACGGGTGCGCCACGCGGATTTTTTTGAATTTCTTGAACAGGATTGAGTCATGGCACGCGTCACCATCGAAGACTGTCTGCAGAAAATACCCAACCGTTTCCAGCTTACGCTTGCCGCAACGTATCGTGCTCGCCAGCTTACGATCGGGTCGGCACCCTTGATCGAGAATGATCGTCAGGGGCGAGAGAAAGCGACGGTTACCGCGCTGCGTGAAATCGCGGAGGGGCAGGTGGGTCTCGAGATGCTGAATCGCCGCCAGACCTGAACGATCGGAGGTTCATTTGATTAAGGGTCGCGTTTGTCGATCCGCATTGATTCAGCCCGTCTTGGCCTTTTGGCCAGGCGGGCTTTCGCGCGTTGGTAGCGGTCTTCCGGAGGTCTCGTGATAGATGCGACGGGTGGCAACGCCTCTTCTGAGCAGGAGATGAATGACGTGTCGCCTCCGAGCGTGCTTGCGCTGGACTTCAGTCGTCTCAAGACCAAACTCGAAACCTATCTCAAGGCCGAAGACATCGGTCTCATCGAGACGGCCTACCATTTTTCTGCCAGCGCGCATGACGGGCAGTACCGCAGCAGCGGGGACCCGTACATCTCGCATCCGGTTGCGGTTGCCGACATCATCGCTGACTGGCGTCTTGACGCGCAGGCGCTGAACGCCGCTCTGCTCCATGATGTGATGGAAGACACCCACATCTCCAAACAGGAGATCACGGAGCGATTCGGCAGAATCACGGCTGAGTTGGTGGATGGTCTGTCCAAGCTCGACAAGGTCGAGTTTCGTTCGCGCAAGGAGGCGCAGGCCGAGAACTTCCGCAAGATGCTGTTGGCGATGGCCAATGACCTGCGGGTGATTCTGATCAAGCTTGCAGATCGACTGCACAACATGCGCACGCTCAATCACGTCAATCCCGACAAGCGTCGTCGCATCGCCACTGAAACGCTCGATATCTACGCGCCGATTGCCAATCGCCTCGGCCTGAACATGCTCTACCGTGAGCTGCAGGAACTGGCTTTCGAGCATAAATACCCGTTGCGTTTCCGCGTGCTTTCGCGCGCCATCAAGGCCGCACGCGGCAACCGGCGCGAGGTGGTGGGCAAGGTGATGAAAGCGCTCGAAGAGCGTTTGCCGCAATGGGGCATCACGGCAGATATTCATGGGCGTGAAAAACACCTGTTCTCGATCTATCGCAAGATGGTCGAGAAAAGCCTGTCGTTTTCGCAAGTCCTGGACATCTACGGATTTCGGGTGGTCGTGCCGGATGTGCCGACCTGTTATGTCGCGATCGGTGCGCTGCATTCGCTCTACAAGCCCGTGCCGGGCAAGTTCAAGGATTACATCGCGATTCCCAAGGCGAACGGCTATCAGTCGTTGCACACCACCTTGATCGGCCCGTTCGGCACGCCGGTAGAAATTCAGGTGCGTACGCCGGAGATGCATCACATCGCCGATAGCGGCGTCGCTTCGCACTGGCTGTACAAAGACGATGAAAAGACGCTGACCGAACTTGAGCAGCGTACGCACAATTGGCTGCAGTCCTTGCTTGAACTGCAACATACTTCGGCGGAAGCGACGGAGTTCCTGGAACACGTCAAGATCGACCTGTTCCCGGGCGAAGTCTATGTGTTCACGCCATTAGGCAAGATCATGTCGTTGCCGCGCGGCTCGACGCCGGTCGATTTTGCCTATGCGGTGCATACCGACATCGGCAATTCCTGTGTTGCCTGTCGGATCAATACCGATCTGATGCCGCTGCGCACCGAATTGCACAATGGCGATCAAGTCGAAATCATTACTTCCGCGAATGCCAACCCGAACCCCGCCTGGCTGTCTTATGTGCGTACCGGCAAGGCACGAGCACAAATTCGCCATTTCCTCAAAAATGCCCGCAACGAGGAATCCGTTTCGCTCGGCGAGCGTTTGCTCAATCAGGCCTTGCGTCCGCATGGGCTCAACCTGACGCAGATCAGCGCTTTCGCGTGGGAGCGCTTCCTGAAAGGTCGCGGCGTCCAGAGCAAGAAAGAGGTGTACTCCGAAATCGGTCTTGGAAAACGTCTGCCGATCATTGTTGCGCGCCGTCTGGTGCACGCGCAGGAGCAGGAATCCGGTCGGCCCGATGTCGTCCAACCGAAATCGGTATCGCCGATTCACATCAGCGGTAACGAAGGCGTGGCGGTGCGTTTCGGTTCATGTTGTCAGCCGATTCCGGGCGATCCCATCATCGGCGTCATCCGCAAAGGCAGAGGCCTCGAGGTCCATCGTCATGATTGCACGCTGGTTGCCAAGGTGCGCGGTGATCGTGGTCGCTGGGTGGATGTTGAATGGGAACCGTCGAGCGAGCGTTTCTTCGATGCCACGCTCAAGGTCATTGCGCGTGAAGGTCGTGGCGTGCTCGCCCGTGCCGCGAGTGCGATCACCGAAGCGGATTGCAACATTCAAAACGTCACGATGGATAGCGAACAGGGCGTCTACATTTCGCTCAACTTCACCATTCAGGTGCGCGATCGCATGCATCTTGCCGCCGTGATGCGCGGCGTGCGCCGTGTGCCGGAAGTGATGCGTATCGGCCGTATTCGCAGCGACGGCAGCTTCGGACGCAACATGTAGTAGGGGATGGGCTCACAACTACTCCATGTAGTCTGTCGAGGCTTGACCCTTTCTTTTCCAGCCACCATACTTCAGATCAGCTTCACGGTTGCCCGGTTTCACGACCGGGCATGAAAAGGGAATCCGGTTCAAGACCGGAGCTGCCCCCGCAACTGTAACCGGCGAGTCTGTCGTCTCTTCATGCCACTGGGTTCTGCATTGGATGCAGCCCGGGAAGGCCGACGCCAGATGATGACCCGGAAGCCAGGAGACCTGCCGTGCTGCCCGTTTTCCTTTACTGCAACCGGGGCGGGGTGCCCCTGGCGAGGATATGGTCCATTCCATTTCTTTTGTCCGTCCGACGATTGTTGATCACAGCGGCTCTGTGAGACTGCTGTGTGTGCGCTCGTCCGGTGCGCCCTGTCCGATATTTCAGGAGCGTCACCCATGGACCGTCCGCAGTTAGACCTGTCTCTGCCGCCCTTTACGGTGATTCGCCGTAACGGAGCGGTCGTTGATTTCGATCCCGCCAAGATCGCGCTTGCAATGAGCAAAGCCTTTCTGGCCGTGGAAGGGGGAGATGGCACCGCATCCGCGCGCATTCGTGATCTCGTCGGTCGGCTCGGCGAAACCGTTGTTGCAGCACTGGTGAGACGCAAGCCGGAAGGCGGCACGATCCATATCGAAGATATCCAGGATCAGGTCGAGCTTGCTCTGATGCGCAGCGGCGAACACGATGTTGCACGCGCGTATGTGTTGTACCGCGAAAAGCGCAACATCGAGCGCGCAAAGGAGGCTCCGCGCGTTGCACCGGCGTTGTCCGTTGAAATTGATGGCCGGCGCGAACCGCTCGAACGCACGCGTCTGGTGCCCATCGTGGAAGCTGCGTGCGTCGGGCTGGCGGATGTGTCGGTGGATGAAATTGTCCAGGCTGCCATGCGCGATCTATACGACGGCATTCCGCTCGGCGAGGTGCACAAGGCGCTGGTGATGGCCGCACGCAGTCGGATCGAGCGCGAACCGGCGTACAACCAGGTCGCTGCGCGTTTGCAGCTGCATCAGATTCGTCGTGAAGTGCTGGGCGAAGAAGTGGCACAAGACGACATGCGTGCGCGCTATCGAACTGCGCTGGTGGAGTTCATCCAGCGCGGCGTGGATGCCGAGTTGCTGGATCCGCGTCTGGCGCAATTCGACCTCGATCGTCTCGGTGAAGCGCTCGATGCCCGACGTGATCTGCAGTTTGGCTACCTCGGTTTGCAGACCTTGTACGACCGTTATTTTCTCCACGTTGATGAGCGGCGAATCGAGCTGCCGCAGTGCTTCTTCATGCGGGTCGCGATGGGATTGGCGCTTAACGAGGTCGACCGCGAAGCGCGTGCGATCGAGTTTTACGAAGTGCTCTCACGCTTTGATTTCATGAGTTCCACGCCGACGCTGTTCAATAGCGGCACGCTGCATCCGCAGTTGTCGTCCTGCTATTTGACGACGGTATCCGATGATCTGGACGGTATTTTCCAGTCGATCAAGGAAAATGCCTTGCTGCAAAAGTTTGCCGGTGGAATCGGCAACGACTGGACGCCGGTGCGTGCGCTGGGTAGCCATATCAAGGGCACCAATGGCAAAAGCCAAGGTGTGATTCCCTTCCTCAAGGTGGTCAATGACACCGCTGTGGCGGTCAATCAGGGTGGCAAGCGCAAGGGGGCTGTATGCGCGTATCTCGAAACCTGGCACCTTGATATCGAGGAATTTCTCGATCTGCGCAAGAACACGGGTGATGACCGTCGCCGCACCCATGACATGAACACCGCTCACTGGATTCCGGACCTGTTCATCAAACGCGTGCGCGAGGAAGGTCAGTGGACGCTCTTTTCACCGGTGGATGTGCCCGATCTGCACGGTCTTTACGGTCAGGCGTTCGAGGCCGCGTACTGCGCGTATGAGGCCAAGGCGGACGCTGGAGAAATTCGCCACACCAAACGCGTGCCGGCCGTGCAGTTGTGGCGTCGAATGCTGTCGATGCTGTTTGAAACGGGCCATCCCTGGATTACGTTCAAGGATCCGTGCAACCTGCGTTCGCCGCAGCAGCATGTGGGCGTCGTACACAGCTCCAACCTGTGTACCGAAATCACGCTCAACAGTTCGGACAGTGAAACCGCGGTGTGCAACCTCGGATCGGTGAATCTTGTCGCTCACCTCAAGGAGGGCGCGCTCGATCAGGAAAAACTCGCGCACACCATCCGTGTGGCGATGCGCATGCTCGACAACGTCATCGACATCAACTTCTATGCCTCCGCCAAGGCGCGCAATGCCAACCTGCGTCACCGCCCGGTGGGGCTCGGCATGATGGGTTTTCAGGATTGTCTGCACAAGCTTGGCCTGGCCTACGGCTCTGAGGAGGCGGTCGACTTCGCGGATCGTTCGATGGAGTGCATCGCCTGGAACGCGTACAACGCTTCGTGCGATCTGGCGATCGAGCGGAGCCCGTATTCGAGCTTCCAGGGGAGCCTGTGGGAGCGCGGCATCCTGCCGCTCGATTCGCTGGATCTGCTGGAACGCGAGCGCGGCTTGCCCGTCGAGGTCGACCGTTCCAGCACGCTCGACTGGGAGGGTTTGCGTGCGCGCATCATTGCGCATGGCATGCGCAACTCGAACTGCCTGGCGATTGCCCCCACCGCGACGATTGCAAACATCGTGGGCGTGTCCGCGAGCATCGAGCCCGAATATCGCAACCTGTACGTGAAATCGAATCTGTCGGGCGAATTCACGGTGGTGAACCAATCGTTGGTTGCGGAACTGAAGAGACGGGGTCTGTGGGATGAGGTCATGATTTCTGATCTCAAGTACTACGACGGCGTGCTGGCACACATTGACCGCGTGCCGGACGAGCTCAAACGACTGTATGCCACCGCTTTCGAGATTGATCCGGCGTGGCTGGTCGAGTGTGCTGCACGACGTCAAAAATGGCTGGATCAAGCGCAATCGCTGAACATTTATGTGGCCGGCGCATCGGGCAAAAAACTGCACGACACCTACATGCTGGCATGGACGCGCGGGCTGAAGACCACGTACTACCTGCGCTCGATGGGTGCGACCTCAGCCGAGAAATCCACCGGCAGCGGCGGCGAGCTCAACGCCGTGACAGCGACCGCTCCAGCCGTTGATCCCGGTTATTGCGCCATCGACGATCCCGATTGTGAGGCGTGCCAATAAAAACGCGGCACCGCCCGATTCTCCGCAACGTATCGCCATCCAAAGGAATTCACATGCTTGATTTTGAAGACAATGCCACCGCGGCCCCTGCCACCCCTGCGCCTGAAAGTCAGCGCGTACGTGCTGCCGACAAACGCGCGATCAACGGCACCACCGACGTCAACCAGCTGGTGCCGTTCAAATACCACTGGGCGTGGGACAAATACCTTGCCGGCTGCGCCAATCACTGGATGCCGCAGGAAATCTCGATGCAGCGTGATATCGCGCAGTGGAAAGATCCCGAGGCCTTGTCCGAAGACGAACGCCTGATCGTTCGCCGCAACCTCGGCTTCTTTGTCACCGCTGATTCGCTCGCGGCCAACAATATCGTGTTGGGCACCTATCGTCACATCACCGCGCCGGAATGCCGCCAATATCTGCTGCGTCAGGCTTTCGAGGAGGCGATCCATACCCACGCCTATCAATACATTGTCGAATCGCTCGGTCTGGATGAAGGCGAGATTTTCAATGCCTATCACGAGGTCAGCAGCATTCGCGAAAAAGATGAATTCCTCATCCCGTTCATTGAAACCCTGACGGACCCGGATTTTCGCACCGGCACACTCGAGGCCGACCAGCAGTTGCTGCGTTCGTTGATCGTGTTCGCATGCATCATGGAAGGCCTCTTCTTCTACGTCGGTTTCGTGCAGATCCTCGCGTTGGGCAGACAGAACAAGATGACGGGCGCTGCCGAGCAATACCAGTACATCCTGCGTGACGAGTCGCTGCACTGCAATTTCGGGGTGGATCTGATCAACACCATCAAACAGGAAAACCCGCAGTTGTGGACGCCGGAATTCTGCGAGGAGGTCCGGGGCCTGATCGATCATGGTGTGGCGCTTGAATACCGTTACGCGGAAGACACCATGCCGCGTGGCGTGCTCGGTCTGAATGCGCCGATGTTCAAGGAATACCTGCGCTTCGTCGCCAATCGTCGCTGCCGTCAGATCGGCGTGGATGAACTCTATCCTGGTGCCGAAAATCCCTTTCCGTGGATGAGCGAGATGATCGACCTGAAGAAGGAGAAAAACTTCTTCGAAACGCGTGTTACCGAGTATCAGACCGGCGGTGCGTTGAACTGGGGTTGAGCGCAGGCAGCCGGAGGCGCTTCGCTGTCCGGCCTACGCATTGTGCCGAACCGTAGGCCGGACAGTGCCATAGGCGCGCTTCCGGCTACTATGCCCGCATGAACCCCGAAAAACCGTTGCCCGCGCTGACCTGCCCGATCTGCGGCGGACGCAACTTCTGCGTCCCGGCCAACTGCGGCCGCTTCGACGTTGAATGCTGGTGTGCGCACGGCAGGATGCCGCCGGAGG
>DATGNI010000057.1:0-2576 GCA_035306825.1 Azoarcus sp.
TGATTGCGAGCTGGTGGGAACGCGTTGCGCGCTGGCTGGCCGCGCGGGATGCCAAGGTGGCGACGGCCTTTGCCAGCCTGCATCGTCGCAACGGACTGGCACGTTGGTGGCTGGGCACGCTCACGCATGGATTGTGGTCGGCGGCGCTGGCCGGGGCGGTGGTGGGGTTGCTCGTGACCTTTTTGCTGCGCGGGCATTCCTTTACGTGGTGAACCACCTTGTAGCCGGCCGAGTTTTTCGTGCATTTTGTTGCGCTGGCGGGCTGGTTGCCGGAGCAGTTGGGCTTTGTGACGCCGAACGCGGCCAGCGTTGCCGCCAGCGGGGTGCCGTTGGAGGACGAAACGGTGCGTCGTGCCTGGGCATCGTGGCTGGTGGGCTGCGTGGTGGTGTACGGCCTTGTGCCGCGTCTGGTGCTGTGGCTGATGTGCGGTGTGCGGCTGGCGCGCGGGCGCGCAAGGCTGCGGCTGGATCTGTCTGCACCGGGGTTCGCCACGTTGGTGCAGGCGCTTGCCCCCGCAAGTGAGCGTATCGGGGTGACGGATGCCGCGCCGACGCGCATCGAGTCTGCGCATGTGGCGGGCGCGCTTGTTACACGCCAGGAGGCGGTGCTGGTGGGTCTGGAATTGCGAGGTGATCGAGCCTGGCCGCCGGTCCTGCCAGCGACGGTGCGCGATGCGGGGATTGTGGATGGACGTGCGCAGCGTGCCGATGTTCTGACGATGCTGGCGAATGCGCCGGCGCGACGTTTGCTCGTGGCGTGTGATCCACGTTTGTCGCCGGATCGCGGCAGTCTTGGGTGGATTGCGGAATTGTCGCGCCATGCTGGTGCGAGCCGGGTGTGGCTGGTCGGGCAGGCGTCGGAAGAGCGCTTGCAGCGTTGGCGCGAGAGCCTGGCCGGGATCGGTCTGGACGAGAATGGAGTGATGCTGGATGCGGGCGGCGCGCTGGCATGGCTGAGGGGAGAGGAACATGGCTGAAACCCGTCCGGTACGGATTGCCGTGGTGGGGCATACCAATACCGGCAAGACTTCGTTGATGCGTACGCTGGCGCGCGATACCGGCTTTGGTGAGGTGTCGAGCCGGCCGAGCACGACGCGGCACGTCGAAGGCGTGCGCCTGATTGCCGAAGGGGCGGTGTTGGTGGAGCTGTTCGACACTCCGGGCATGGAAGACCCGATTGCGCTGCTCGAATTGCTGGAAGAGATTGTCGGGCCAGCGGGCGAGCGGCTGGACGGACCGGCACGGATCGAACGTTTTCTGGCCGGTGACGCCGCCAACGGACGCTTCGAGCAGGAGGCCAAGGTGTTGCGCCAGTTGCTGGCCAGCGATGCCGGTTTCTATGTCGTCGATGCGCGCGACCCGGTGTTGGCCAAGCATCGCGATGAACTGGCGGTACTGGGTGCCTGCGCGGTGCCGTTGCTGCCGGTGCTCAACTTTGTACGGAGCCGGGAAGCGGACGAGAGCGCCTGGCGAGAGGCCTTGTCGCGGCTCGGTCTGCATGCTGTCGTGCGTTTCGATACGGTGGCGCCGGAACGTGACGGCGAACGTCGGTTGTATGAAAAACTGACCACCTTGCTCGACGTACATCGCGATGCGCTTGAGCGTCTGGTTGGCTGCCGTGAGCGCGAAGCGCTCGAGCGCAATGCTGCGGCGCGGCGCATCGTGGCGTCGACCCTGATCGACGTGGCGGCCGCGCGGGTGAGCGTGCCGGCGGGTGATGACGCCGCGACGCGACAGGCGGTGGAGGCGCTGTCTGATTGCGTGCGCACGCGTGAGCAGGAATGTGTGGATGCTTTGCTTGGTCTGTATCGCTTCCGCCCCGATGATGTGGATGCCGACAGCCTGCCGATTGTCGAAGGCTCTTGGGAACGGGATCTGTTTCACCCCGAAACCGTGCGCGAAATGGGCGTCAAGCTCGGCACCGGCGCGGCAGCCGGCGCGGCTGCGGGGGTGGGGATCGATCTGATGTTTGGCGGTATCACGCTCGGCGCGGCGGCCGCGATCGGAGCGGTCGCCGGCGGCGGCGTGCAGGCTGCGCGTCATTTTGGCAATCGTGTGGTCGGGGCGTTGACCGGGCGACGCTCGCTCACCGTCGATGATGGAATTTTGCGCCTGTTGGCGTTGCGTGAAATGGCGCTGGTTGCGGCGCTTGAGGCGCGCGGACATGCGGCGATTGCGCCGCTGCACCTGGCGGCGCGAGCCGGGCAGTGGCGTGAGGGCGCACTGGCCCGGCCCTTGCAGCGTGCGCGTGCGCATCCTGAATGGTCGTCGTTGCTCGTCGACGAGCCGGTTGGCGATGAGGCGGGGCGGGTGCGTGCGGTGGATGAATTGGCTGAGGAGTTGGCTGCGGTTCGATAGGGGTGTGTTCGCTTCGGGGCGCGATTTTTTCCTCGACCGGTCGGGGTTTGTTCGCTTCGGGCTGCGTTCAGGTCTTGACCGGCCGGGATTTCGCCCCGACAGGCGACTGACTTTCTTGTCGCGCGACAAGAAAGTAAGCAAAGAAACGCACCCTCCTCGCCGCCCCTTCGGGGTGCCCTCGCTCCGAGCGTTGTCGGCGGGCGGCCCTGCGAACTCGC
>DATGNI010000058.1:0-2881 GCA_035306825.1 Azoarcus sp.
GAAGCCTGATCGCAGCCCGAAGCGAACCCATCCCGCCGGTCAAGGCCAAACGCAGGCCAAAACCGCCCTACCGGATTCAATCGCTACCGATTGGAAGGAGCGCGGCTATGCCGTGCGATCAACCCATCGTAATGGCTACCACCGCACTATCGGCACCGCCGTATCGCCCGACGAAGTCAGGCTCCTACCGCACGCCTACGGATAATCCGGATAACCGAGCCCATCGAGATACAGCTCGTACAAACAGTCGAGCACACCGGGCGATTGCGCTCCGGCAGGCAGCCCGCGAGCATGAGCCAGTTCGCGCATGATGCCCCGATCATCGGGATCCACCTCGAAAACCTCCCCGTTGAGGTGAAAGCTGTCGTCATGCACGAGCAGCAAGGTGCCGGGATCGAGGATGAAGCCGTGGTGTGCAACGGCCTCAGAAAAGTCTTCTTCAGCCAGCGTTTCGCTGGACTCCGGGGGGATGAAAAACACCGATGATTTCGGTTCGCTCAGGTACTCGCCGAGGAAATCGGCCACGTCAGCACGATCCCAGCGAATGGTATTGAGCATGTCCGCAATCCGGTCGACCATTGCGTGACTGATTTCGGCGGAGTTCTCTTGCAGGGCAAGGTCGGGGTCGGTGTAAATGCCGCGCAGGTCGATACGTTCAGTGAGCCAGACGAGAAATTCCGTACCCAGTTCTTGCGCTTTGGGCGCGCGAAAGCCGATCGAATAGGTGGTGCATTCGCCCACCGCGGTGCCTTCGTGGGCGAAATGTGGAGGCAGATAGAGCATGTCACCCGATTCCAGCACCCATTCTTCGGTGGGTTGAAAATCGGCGATCAGCTGCAACGGAGCGCCTTCGACGAGACGGTGTTCGCCCTGGTCACCAATGCGCCAGCGACGTTTGCCCTGCCCCTGGAGCAGAAAGACGTCATAGCTGTCGACGTGTGCGCCGATACCGCCGCCGTCGGTGGCGTAACTGACCATCAGGTCATCCAGACGCGCCTGGGGGATGAAATTGAAACGATGCAGCAGTTCATCCGCTTCGCGCAGCCACAGGTTCAGCCCTTGAACAAGCACGGTCCACGGCTGATCGGTGCGTTCAAGATCGCTCTCTTCCTGCGGGCCGGAGGTGACGTGCCAGCCTGCGTCGTCATGCCGGATCAGACGTGATTCGACGTCTGCGTCACAGGCCAGCTCGAACAGTTCGTCCAGTTCGACGACGCCATTGAAGCCGGGAATCGCCTGACGGATCAGCAGCGGTTTTTTCTGCCAGTACTCGGCGAGGAATTGCTGGGGCGTGATGCCCCCAAGGAGTTGGGTTTTCATGAAGCGATTATCCCCCATTGTGAGTGCGATGCGCTGTAAACCTGTAAAATCACAGACTTTTTTCAGGAGATAGAATGCCTGTCGCAACAATCGAGGCGGTGGATCTCGAAGGCCGTGGCGTGATCCATATCGATGGTCGGACGGTGTTCGTCGACGGTGCGTTGCCGGGTGAAGAGGTCGAGTATTCGATCTATCGCGAACGTCCGAGCTATGCGTTGGCGCGACTGGAACGCGTGATCCGCCCGTCGGCCCAGCGTGTCGAACCGAAATGTCCGTGGTTCGGCACCTGCGGTGGCTGCTCAATGCAGCACCTTGATTCTACCGCGCAGGCGGCCATCAAGCAGCGCGTGCTGGAAGATGAGCTGTGGAACGTTGGCAAGCTACGCGCCGAAACCATTTTTCCGCCGATCCACGGTCCGTCCTGGGGATATCGGTATCGCGCGCGGATCGGTGCGCGACTGGTGCCGAAAAAAGGCGGGGTGCTGGTGGGCTTTCGGGAACGCAAAAGCAGTTATATCGCCGACATGACGAGTTGCGAGATCCTGCCGCCTCACGTGTCGGAAATGCTGCCCCGTCTGCGTGAGCTGATTGGCGGCCTGTCGAGGCCGGATCGCATTCCGCAGATCGAGCTGGCGATTGGCGACAACGATGTGACGGTCCTGGTCTTCCGCCATCTTGAGCCGCTGACCGAGGCGGATGAGGCGCAGCTGATCGCGTTTTCCGACGCCCACGGCGTGCAAGTCTGGACGCAGTCGAAGGGGCCGGACACGGTGCAGCGTCTGCATCCCAAGGAAGCTCCAGGGCTTTCCTACACCCTGCCCGAATTCAACGTGCGGATGGATTTTCATCCCACCGATTTCACGCAGGTAAACGTTGCGATCAACCGGTTGCTGATGCGCCGCGCAATGCAATTGCTGGACCCGCAACCGGGCGAACGAGTGGGCGATTTGTTCTGTGGCCTGGGCAATTTCAGTCTGCCGATTGCCCGGTCGGGGGCGACGGTGGTGGGTGTTGAAGGCAGTGAGGGGCTGGTGGCACGCGCGGGCGAAAACGCCCGCGCCAACGGTTTGGCAGAACACAGCGAATTCCACGCCGCCAACCTGTTTGAAGTCACCGAAGACAGCCTCGCCGCCCTCGGCCCATTCGACAAGATGTTGATCGATCCGCCGCGTGATGGCGCGATTGCGGTCATCAAAGGCCTGTCTGCGCGTCAGTTGCCACAGCGTATTGTCTATGTTTCGTGCAACCCCTCCACGCTGGCGCGCGACGCGGCGGTGTTGGTGCATGAAAAAGGCTATGTGTTACGCGGTGCGGGCATCGCCAACATGTTTCCGCAAACCTCACATGTGGAATCCATTGCCGTATTTGAACAGACAGGCATTTGAGCAGGTAGATTGGCGCCAAGAAAGGTATACTGCCGGTCGCGGCCGATTGCAGGCGTCCCGCCGGGCGCTTGCAATACGCGCAACGGAGGCGTGGCAGAGTGGTTGAATGCACCGGTCTTGAAAACCGGCAGGGGTTTGCGCCCCTCGTGAGTTCGAATCTCACCGCCTCCGCCAGA
>DATGNI010000059.1:0-14324 GCA_035306825.1 Azoarcus sp.
AACGCCGGGGAACGGGGCATTTCCCTCGGCCTCGCGGAACTTCCCGACTTCACGGCGCCCAACGCCGACCCCTCCCATTCAACGCGCAATGGCGGCCCGTCCGCCGTTGGCCTGTCGTTCGCACCGCGCCTCGAAGCCGCCCAGCAGCTTCCGCAATTGCCCATCACACTCAGCCCCGGCCATCGAGGCTGGGCTGCAGAGGTGGGCAATCAGGTGTCCTGGATGGTCGGACGCAGCGAGGCCCGTGCCGAGCTGCAACTGACCCCGCCCTCACTCGGCAAACTGGGCGTGTCGATCCAGGTCAACGGCGACCAGACCACGGCGCAATTCGTCGCCGCTTCACAAGCCGCCCGCGATGCACTGGAACAGGCCATGCCGCGCTTGCGCGAAGTGTTGCAGCAAGCCGGCATCGAACTGGGCGAAACGCACGTCAGCACCTCGCACGAACAGTCTTCGGCGCGCGACGATGAAAGCGCGCCGCGCGCCGGAAATTTCACGCGCAATGATGACGCCGAGGCACCGGCATCTCCACTGAATGTTCCGCCGATCCGCAGCGGCAGCGGTCTGGTCGACACCTTCGCATGAGCGACGGAGACATCGAATGCATCGAATTAGCGCCTCCCTGCCCCGCTTATCCGCGCGTCTCGGAGTGCCCGCGTCGAGCATAATGCGTACATCTCGACCGGAGGAATCGCATGCCCCCTGCAGCCCCCAACGTTCAGGCCGAAGAAATGCCCGCAAAACGCGGCCTCGCCAGCAAGTTGCTGCGGGCGCTGCTGATCCTGCTGCTTATTGCAGCGATCACTGTCGGGGTATCCGCTTTCCTGCTCCTGCAAAAGAAAAACGACGTCGCTACGCCGCTTGCGGACGAGCCTGTTGCCGCGCAGAGCGACTTCAAACTCAACACCCCGCCGAGCTTTCTTTCGCTCGATCCGTTCGTCGTAAACCTGCTCTCCGAGAATGGCGAGCGCTATCTGCAGGTGGTCATGGCTCTGCGTGTGGCCGACCAGAAAACGATCGACGCCCTGACGATGTTCGTGCCGGAAGTGCGTCATCGCATCAATCTGCGTCTGGCCGGCAAGCTCCCATCAGAGATTGCGGGGCCGTCCGGGCGGGAACAGCTTGCGGAAGAGCTCAAGCAGGACATCAACCGCAGCCTCGCGCCCGCGTTCGGCAACCCGCAAATCGTGCAGGCGGTGTTGTTCAACAATTTCATCATCCAGTAAGGAGATCTGGTCATGTCCGATTTTCTCTCCCAGGATGAAGTGGACGCCCTGCTGCGTGGCGTTACGGGGGAGCCGGACGAACCCGAAGAGGAGCCGGAAGACAACGGCGGCGTCCGCCCGTACAACCTCGCCACGCAAGAGCGCATCGTGCGGGGCCGCATGCCCACGATGGAGCTCATCAACGAACGTTTCGCGCGCTATCTGCGCATCGGGCTGTTCAATTACATGCACCGCAACACCGAAATTTCGGTGGGATCGATCAAGGTGCAGAAATACAGCGAGTTCGTGCGCAACCTGGTGGTGCCGACCAACCTCAATCTGGTGCAGTTCAAACCCTTGCGCGGCACCGGCCTGGTGGTTTTCGATCCGAACCTGGTGTTTCTCGTGATCGACAACCTGTTTGGCGGAGACGGCCGCTTTCATGCCCGCGTCGAAGGGCGCGACTTCACCCCTACCGAACAGCGCATCATCCAGGGCATGCTCGACGTGGTGTTCAACGAGTACGCCCGCGCCTGGGCGCCGGTCTATTCCATCGACCTGGAATACGTGCGTTCCGAGATGCACTCGCAATTCGCCAACATCGCCACGCCGTCGGAAATCGTCATCGCCACCACCTTCACCATAGAGCTTGGCGGCTCGCAGGCCGAAATGCATGTCTGCAAGCCTTATGCGATGGTCGAACCCATTCGTGACCTGCTGTATTCCACGATGCAAAGCGATCATCTGACCCAGGACAATCGTTGGGTCAAACTGCTTTCGCGCCAATTGCAGACTGCCGAAATCGAACTGGTCGCGCATTTCGGCAACGCCCGCGCGTCACTGGGCGACATCGTCAACCTGCGTGTCGGCGACGTGATTCCTCTTGAGGCGCCCGAACTGCTCGTCGTCGAAACGGACGACGTACCGGTACTGCGGGCGCGTTTCGGCACCCGCAACGGCCATTACGCCGTCAAGGTCGACCATTTTGTCGTGGAGGAAGAGCTCGCCAACATCCTCGCCGACGAACCCACCCAAGCCGGAGACAGCCATGGCTGACAACGACGAAAACAAAATCAGTGAAGATGACTGGGCGGCCGCGATGGCCGAACAGGGCGAAACCTCTGCAGCCTCCGCCCCCGAAGACGACTGGGCCGCAGCCATGGCCGAACAGGCGCAGGCTGAATCCGGCGCAAGCGATCGCGAGGCGGCCCAGGTGGCGGCCGAACTGGCCGAAGCGGCCGGAGAGGGTGAAGATTCACCCTATCAGGCCAAACCCGCCAGCCAGCTGTTCGAGGATTTCGGCAACGGCAGCGCACGCGCCGGCTCGATGAACGATTTCGACCTGATTCTCGACATCCCGGTGCAGATCACCGTGGAGTTGGGGCGCACCAAATTATCCATCCGCAACCTGCTGCAACTGGCCCACGGATCAGTCGTGGAGCTGGACGGTCTTGCGGGCGAGCCGATGGATGTGCTCGTCAACGGCACGCTGATCGCTCAGGGCGAAGTGGTGGTGGTCAACGACAAGTTCGGCATCCGTCTGACCGACATCATCACGCCCGCCGAGCGGATGCGCAAAATTCGCGACTGAACGGCGCCTTGGGGGCGTGCGGCAACGCGTAAATAAGCACGTGTTTCCACGTCTTTTCGATCACCGGAAAGACTCCGGAGCGCCGTATGCTGGAACGGTCGAAAACCGTATCCACTGCCATGTCCGCCGCCCTCGCCCGCATCCTTGTTCTTGCCCTTCCGGTCACGCCGGCCCTGGCCGCCGAAACCGCACCGGGACTCAGCGGCAACCTGCTCCAGATTGCCTCCGGCCTGATCATTGTGTTCGCGCTGCTGGGCGGCGGCCTGTGGCTGATCAAACGCCTGTCCGGCCCCCACGCCGGTGCCGCGGGCATGAAGGTGGTCGGCGCGCTGGCGTTGAGTTCCCGCGAGCGCGTGGTGTTGATCGAAGTGGCCAACGAAGTGCTGGTGGTGGGCGTTTCTGCAGGCGGTCTGCGCACTCTCCACACGTTGCCCGCCGAGGCGCTGCACACATCTGATGAGGGCAGCATCGCCTCCGCTTCTCCCGGCGCACTCTTCCGCGACCGACTGAATCAGGCGTTGGGACGGCGGCAAAACTGACATGAATCGCTGCCTGCGTCTCGCCCTGCTGGCGCTCCTGCTGTGTGTGCCTGCGCTCGCCGGAGCACAGGAGCTGCCGGCCTTCACCAGCACGCCCACCCCCGACGGCGGCGCCCAGTACAGTCTCAGCGTGCAGACGCTGGTGCTGCTCACCGCGCTGTCGTTTCTCCCCGCGCTGCTGCTGACGATGACGTGTTTCACGCGCATCATCATTGTCCTTGCGTTGCTGCGCACCGCGCTCGGGACGCAAACGGCGCCCCCCAATCAGGTGCTGATCGGGCTCGCCCTGTTTCTCAGTTTCTTCATCATGTCGCCGGTTGCGGACAAAGTGTATGTCGACGCCTGGCAGCCGCTGACGAGCGGCGAAATCCAGATCGACGAAGCCGCCGCGCGAGCTGCCGAACCGGTCAAGGGCTTCATGCTCAAACAGGTGCGTGAGAACGATCTCGCCCTGTTCACACGGCTGGCCGGCACCCCGCCCGTCAACAGCGCCGCAGAATTGCCGATGCGCGTGGTCGTGCCGGCCTTTCTTACCTCGGAGCTGAAAACAGCGTTCCAGATCGCCTTCATCGTTTTCATCCCCTTTCTGATCATCGACATGCTGGTCGCTTCCGTACTGATGTCGATGGGCATGATGATGATGTCGCCGGTGATCGTCTCACTGCCGTTCAAGATCATGCTGTTCGTGCTGATCGACGGTTGGACGCTGCTCGTCGGCTCGCTCGTGCAAAGTTTCGCGTTATGACTCAGGGGCACCTTCAATGACTCCGGGAATGGTAATCGACCTCGGGCGGCAGGCCGTCGAGATCACCCTGATGGTGAGCGCTCCGCTATTTCTCGCGGCGCTCGTCACCGGCTTGATCGTGAGCATCTTCCAGGCGGCGACTCAGATCAACGAAATGACCTTGAGCTTCGTGCCGAAACTGATTGCGATTTTCATCACCATCGCGCTTGCGGGACCGTGGATTCTGACCGTACTGACCGATTTTGCCACCCGGCTGATCACCTCGATCCCCAGCGCCATCGGCTGACGCGCCCGCATGCTCGACATCACCTCGGCGCAACTCGACGCCTGGCTGGCCACCTTCATGTTTCCGCTCGCGCGACTGCTCGGGCTGTTCGCCGTAGCGCCGCTGTGGAGTTCGCGCGGCATTCCGATGCGCATCCGTCTCGTCAGCGGGCTGGCGATCACCCTGGTGGTGCTGCCCGCCCTGCCCCCCATGCCGGAGGTGCCGGCCGATTCGTGGAAAACGCTTGAACTGATTGCCCAACAGGCGCTGATCGGTATTGCGATCGGCTTCGTGATGCGTCTTTTTTTCGCTGCAGTGGACCTCGCCGGCGAGATGATCGGCCTGCAAATGGGGCTGTCTTTCGCGATTTTCTTCAGCCCCACCGCCGGCGCGCAAACCGTTGTGCTGAGCGAATTCCTGACCCTCGTCACCTTGCTGCTGTTTCTGGCTCTGGACGGTCACCTGATGCTGGTGAGCGTATTGGTGCAAAGTTTTGAATGGTTGCCGGTCGGTGCCACCATGAACTCCGACGGATGGATTCAGATTGTGCACCATGCCAGTGCGATGTTTTCGATCGGCGTCATGATGGCGCTGCCGATGATCGCCACCTTGTTGATCGCCAACATCGGCCTGGGGATCCTGACCCGCACCGCACCGCAACTGAACTTGTTTGCGGTCGGCTTCCCGATCACGTTGACCACCGGCTTCATTGTGCTGCTGCTCAGCGTGACGGTGCTTGGCGCAGCCATGCAGCGCATGTTCGAAGTGGGTTTCGAGGCGATCGGCCAGGTGCTGAAACTGCTCGCCGGTTGATCAGAAAGACCGGGGAGCCGCCGAAAGTCCCCAGGAATCGGTGCGCACGAGGCGAACTTCACCGCGCGCAAAACGGCGTCCGAAGAACAGGCCGGAATCCACACCCTCCTCATAACGCAGCACGCTGAAATCACCAAACCCCTGTTCGCGCGCGACCTGCATTGCGTGATCCTGGAACAGGCGACGCGCCTCCCCATCCCCACCGGTGGTCAGGGCGCGTTGCCGCAAATTGAGCCGATAGCGACTTTCGCCCAGGAAGGTGACATCAATCGTCCAGCCGCCAACGAGATAATCACGCGAACGGTCCGACGCGACGGCCTCGTCCTCTACCGGCGTATGCTCGTCGCGCGGCGTCACCGAGCATGCCGAGAGCAACAGCAGCGCGGCCAGAGCGATCAGACAGCGTGACATCGCCCTCATCCCATGTAGTTGAACAGCGACAGGCCGGAAATGCGCATATAGGATTGCTGTGCCGCCTGCAGGAACATCTGCTGCTGAGTCAGCTGAGAAATCGCCGCGGCATAGCCTTCACTGTCCAGCCCGACCAAGCCGGTGATGATTTCGGCATAATGCCCATCAAGATCGCTCCCCAACGATTGAAGCTGTTCCACTTCGCCCATCTGCGAGCCCAGCTGGGCGCGTACCTTGAGAATGTTCTCGTGGCCGGCATCCAGCGTCGTCAACGCAAATGCAACCACTCCGGCCGCACCCGACGCGCCAGGTGAATCCAGCGCGGCCGCGACCATCGCGACGTTTTCAAGCAGATTGGTCGAGGGCACGAAGATCTCGAAACGATCGCCATCGCCGACTTCGTCCTTCACCGTCCGTGCATCCTGCGGCACATCAAGCGGCTCGGGCATCGGATCATCCGGCAACGCAATGCTCAGACCGTCCAGTTCCATGGCATACGGTGGCGGCCCGGACAGGGTGAAATCGATCGAACGGTTATCGGCCGATACCGCATAGTCAGCCGGGGGCGTTCCCGCCGGCGGCCACATCGCCTCGAGTTCGGCGGACGTCCACGCCACCGGTTCCCCGTCCTGACCGAGGCGCGACACGGTATAGGTGCCGGGAATCGCCGGATCGGGCTGACTGTAGCGGATCTGATAGCGCGTTCCCGGGCGTACCGCAGTCGGATCAACGGCCGTCACGCTCGGCGTTTCGGAACCGGTGTTATGGCCGTTTCCAACGACAGAGGTGACCGTGGAATCCAGCGTCAGCGTGCGGTCGAACACCGCCGAACCCGGCAGGCTGACCGGCATGTAACGTGAAGCCGAAACCTGCACGGTGCGCTCGCCCTGGTCGCCCTGATAGGTCACGCCGGCAAGATCGCCGGTATAGGGCTGGGTCTGCGCGCGGTAACCGCCAAAAATGTAATCGCCGTTACCATCCTGACTGTTGGCCAGCGCCAGCAGCGCGTTGAACTGCGATTTCATGTCTTCAGCGAGAAAGGACAGCTCGGTGCCACTCAACGCGCCGTTGCCGGCTTCCACCGCGCGTTCGCGCGCGTATTGCAGGATGTCATTGACGTTGGTGAGCTGTGTTTCCACCAAACGCATTGCATCGTTGGCATGCCCCTGATTGGCGAGAAATTGCTGATTCACGCTCTGGGATTGGCCCACTTCGAGCGCCCGCGCGCTCGCGATCGGATCATCCGAAGGCGTCAGCACGCGACGCCCGGTGGCCACTTGCTGCTGAGTGTGGAGCAATTGGCTCCATTGCTGTTGCATGGAATTCACGCCCTTGGCGTACAGCATGCTGGTCGAGATGCGCATTACGTTCTCCTCAACGCGCGATCGACAGGATTTCGTCGAACAGGGACTGGGCCACCGACATCACCTTGGCCGAGGCCAGGTAGGCTTGCTGGTAGCGCATCAAATTGGCCGCCTCCTCATCCAGATTGACGCCCGAGAGCGAATCGCGCGCATCCGTGGCCTGCGTCATCAACACCTCTTGCGAAGCCAGATTGACCTGCACTTCACGCGCTTTGTTGCCGACCCGGCTGACCAACTGGGCATACACTGATTGAAAAGTCGAGGTCGGCTCATCACCCGCGCTGGCGGCGAGCATCGTGCGGGTGGTCTGCAGCGCGCCCAGCGCAACCGCATTGCGGTTGTCGGCCACGCCCGCTTCGGTCGGAGTGAATTCGAACACATCACCCGGCTCGGGTGCGCCGGCGAGGGTGAATTCGAAAGAATACGTCTGCTCCGGCTGAGACGGGTCAGGCGTGACCGTTGCCGTAAACGTCTTGCCCTGGGTCTCGGTGGCCAATGAATAGGTATTCGGGGTAAGCGTCACGGTTGCGCCCGCAGGCGCGCCGTCAAGCGTCAGCGTGTACTCACCACTGCCGCTGAACGACAGGTTCAACTGACCGAAATCAGGCTGACCCTCTGCGTTCAGCGGCATGCCGTCAGCGTGATGGATGACGATGTCTCGAACCCGTCCGTCGCCCAGATTCGACAACGGAGATTCGACCGAAACCGGGTTTCCGGCGGCGACCATGCGCGGATCGGCGATACTCACCGAGATATCCCGCGCGGCAAAACGGGTGGGCTGGATCAGCGCACGCTCGCCAGGGGCCAGCGTGGACGCGCTGACATCGATGTCGAGCCCGTCCACACGAAAGCGGCCCGGCTCGGTTTCGCCAAAGCTCTGCCCATCGGACAGACGGCGCAGGGTAAACACGCCGCCGTCATTCAGGACTTCGTAATCGCTCGACGTCAATGCAGCGATCTGGTCGCGATCGAAGCTCACTTCCAGCGCGCCGGCGGGCATCACCGACACCGTTGGCGTGCGGAAAAAATCCGTGCCCAACACCCCGTTGAGATCGATGCCGCGAGCGTGCTGGGCATTGAAAGACTCAGCCATGCCAATAGCAATCTGGCCGAGCGAGTTCTGCGCAATATCGAGCGATTCCCGGCGGAAGGCAAGCAAGCCGCCCAATGTGCCGCCAGACAACAGTTTTTCCGGCAAAACGTTGGGCACGCCCCGGCTGTCAAGCAGGGCGATGGCATTGCGCCGAGGGTCTTGCGGATCCTGCACGGCGCCAAGTTGGTGCGCAGTACCGCTCACCACCAATGACTGGCCCGAGCCAATGAAAACCGACAACGAACCATTGTTCTCGGTGACCGTGCTGACACGCACCAACTGGTTCAGCTCGGAAACCAGACGATCACGCTCGTCGAGCAGATCGTTGGGCGCCGCGCTGGAGCCGCCGACCTGAACCTGCGCGATCCGCTGGTTCATCTCGGCGATTGCGCCGGCATACATGTTGATTTGTTCGACCGCCGAACCGATCTGCCCTTCGACGCCGTCGCGCAGTTCGCTCAAGCGCGCATCCAGCGTCTGAAACCGTCCGGCGAGCGATTCGGCAGCAGAAATCAGCGCTTGACGGGCCGCCACGCTGGTTGGATTGGAGGCAACTTCCTGCACCCCTTCAAAGAACTGCCCCATCATCGGAGACAGACCCGAAGTCTGATCCCCCAACAGGTTGTCGATCTGACCGATCAAGGCGTCATAGGCGGCGTATTCAGCCACGCGCGTGCCACTCGCCAATACCTGGGTTTCGAGGTACTGATCGTAGCGGCGCGAAATCGCGTCGATTTGCGTGCCTTGCCCCAGGAAGCCCGCGCCCGAATAAAACGGCGTCGTCGTCGCCTGGCTGACATGCTGCCGGTGATAGCCAGCCACGCCCGCGTTCGAAATATTGTGGCTGGTGGTGATCAGCTGGGCCTGGGCGGCATTCAGGCCGGTGAGTCCGATATTGAGCAAGCCCGACATCCGAGATCCTTTGAATTGCTATGCGTCGTACGAAGCATCATGCAAGAAGCTTGCCAGCCAGTATCGAAGCTTCAACCCGCCTGGCTTGCGACGCGCTGCACCCCATCAATGACACGCATGAGTTTGCGTGCGTAGACCGGATCGGTGGCATAGCCGCTTTGTTGCAGGCCGAAGGCAAAACCGCTCGCTGAAGTCTGTCCCAACACGCCGGCATAGCGCTGGTTGTCGGACAACAGCCGCACATAGTCGTCAAAGGCTTCCGCATACGATTCGTACGCGCGGAAACGCGCCTGTTCGGTATAGGCCCGGCCGCCTGCGTATTCGGTCACCGGCAACTCGACGACCGCACCGCTCCAGCCGGCACCGGCCTTGATGTTGAACAGGTTGTAGCTGGGCGAACCATCGGCCCGACGCAACTCGCCCCGTCCCCAGCCCGATTCGAGCGCGGCCTGGGCGACGACGAAATGCTCCGACACGCCCAACGCGCGGGCCGCATCCCGCGCGTGAGCGCCGATCCGCGCAACGAAATCGGTGACATGGCCCGGCGCTTGCGTTTCACGACTCGCCGGCGCCTGGGAGGGCGTCACAACGGCAGGCTCTGCCGCTTCGTTGAAGCGTCGAGCGGCAGGAATTGCCGCCCGGCGAGCCGGTGTGAGATCAAACCAGTTGCGCCCGTCCGGGCCGGGCGCCGCGGCCGCCGCAGGTTCGGGCTGGCCGCCGAGCTGCCGGTAAATGGCTTCGGACAAACCCGTCCCGCGCCCATTGGCCAGATCGGAAGACAACTGCTGGTCATACATGCCTTGCAGGAAGCGCGTCTGTTCGCTGTCGAAAGGCCCCTCGCCGGACGAGGCATTACGCATTGCCTTCAAGGTCATTTGCAAAAACAGCGCCTCGAACTGTTGTGCGGCGGCGCGCAAAGCCTCGGACGAGTCGCCGTCACGCGACAGACGCTGCAGATCTGACAGCGAACGCGGGTCGAGTGAATTCAATACGGCGCCCGGCCCTCCCGCCATCTCAAATCACCTCCAGCTCGGCGCGCAACGCGCCGGAAGCCTTCATCGCCTGCAGGATGCTGACCAGATCCATCGGCGTCGCACCGATGGCGTTCAGCGCCTGTACCACGTCAGACAGGTCAGCCGATTCCGGCACATCAAAGATCACTCCCGGCGCCTGATCGATCTCCACCGTGCTTTGCTCGATCACCACCGTGTCACCGCCTGACAGCGGCGGCGGCTGGGAGACGCCGACTTCCGAACCGATCGTGATCGAAAGGCTGCCGTGGGCCACCGCCACATGTTGCACACTCACGCTTTGATTCATGACTACCGAGCCGGTGCGCGAATTGACGATCACCTTCGCCACCTGCGGTTCAGGCGTGACGCGCAGACTTTCAATGCGGCCAAGGAAGGCCACCCGCGCTGCAGCGTCGAGCGGTGCGCGCACCACCACACTGCGGCCGTCGACCGCTTCCGCCGTGCCGGCGCCCAGCTCAAGATTGATTGCGTCCATGACACGGCGGGCCGTGCCGAAGTCGGAATCGTTGAGTTCGAACGCAACGTAATCGCCTTGACCGAGTGAGGTCGGCACGGCGCGTTCGACCGTCGCCCCGCCCGGCACACGTCCGGCGGACAGATGATTGATGACCTGTGACGCGCCCGGCGCCGAGGCGCCCGCGCCGCCCACCACGACGTTGCCCTGCGCCATGGCATAGACCTCACCGTCCGCCCCCTGCAGCGGCGCCATCACCAGCGTGCCGCCGCGCAGACTTTTGGCGTTGCCCATCGACGACACAGTGACATCAATTTTCTGCCCCGGCCGCGCAAACGGCGGCAGCTTGGCTGTCACCATCACCGCCGCGACGTTTTTCAATTGCAACCGGGTACCGGGCGGCAGGCTCACGCCCATGTTGCCAAGCATGTTGACGATGCTCTGCACCGTAAACGGCGTCTGCGTGGTCTGGTCACCGCTGCCATCCAGCCCCACCACCAGACCGTAGCCCACCAGCTGGTTGTCGCGCACGCCGGCGACCGAAGCCAGATCCTTGATGCGTTCGGCCGCCTGCGCGCCGCCGGCGACACACGCCAGCAGCAACACCAGAGAACGAAGAAAGACTCGAATACGCAGCATGGCAGCCTCGTTCAGAATGGCAGGATGTTGATGAAGAACCGTTGCAGCCAGCCCATCCGTTGGGCTTCATCGATGAAACCGCTGCCACGGTATTCAATGCGGGCATCGGCCACCTGGGTCGACTGAATGGCGTTGCCGGTGGTCACGAAGTCGGGATTGACCACGCCGGAGAAGCGGATGAACTCATTTCCCTGGTTGATTGCCAGCATTTTTTCGCCGGACACCAACATGTTGCCGTTGGGATAGGTATCAATGACGGTGACGGTGATCGTTCCGCTGAAGGTATTGTTCGCCGCCGCGCCGCCCTCGCCGGAAAAGTCCGAGCTGGCGCCCGCTTCGGCACTGAAGCGATCCAGCACGCTGGGCGACAGGCCGCCCAGCAGCGACACGCCAGAATTGAGCGACGAAGAGCGGTCGGCCGAGGCATTCGCGCTTTTCTGCGCACGGGTTCGCTCGACGAGATTGATCGTGATGGTGTCACCCACATGGCGCGCGCGCCGATCTTCATACAACGAACGACCGTGCCCTGCACGGTAGATTGCACCGCTGGTGGGCGTTGCCTCGCGCACATCCGGGCGCACGCTCATCGGCTGATGCACCGCCGTCGGCGGCATGGTGTGGATGGGCGAACATGCCGCCAGCACCAGCACGACCAGAACGAGAAGAATGTCACGCAGCGCGCCCATCATGCCTCTCACAGCTGCGTCAGCCGACCCAGCATTTGGTCAGAGGTCTGAATCGCGCGCGAATTCATCTCATAGGCGCGCTGCGTCACGATCATGTTCACCAGTTCTTCAGCAACGTTCACGTTCGAGGCCTCGACATAGCCCTGGTTGAGCACGCCCACGCCGTTGGTGCCGGGCACGTTGGGATTGGCCATGCCGCTCGAGGCGGTTTCGACGAAGAGGTTTTCGCCAATGCTTTGCAGCCCGCCCGGGTTGATGAAGGACACCAGCTGAATCTGGCCCACCTCGAACGGCTGGATGTTGCCGGCTTGCAGCACGCTCACCGTACCGTCCTTGCCGATGGTGATGGACTCCGCATCTTCCGGGATGTTGATCGCATCGGCCAGAAGATAACCGCTGGGCATCGTGACGTTGCCTTGGTCATCGAGCTGAAATGCGCCATCGCGCGTATAGGCAAGCGTGCCGTCGGCCATCTCGATCTGGAAAAAACCGTTGCCCTGAATGGCCAGATCCAGCGCGTTGCCGGTTTGCTCCTGGCTGCCCTGCACGAACACCCGTTCAGTCGCCACCACGCGCACGCCGGTGCCCAGTTGCAAACCGCTCGAAATCCGGTTGACATCGGTTTGCTGCGCGCCGGGCTGGCGAATGGTCTGATAAAGCAGATCCTCGAACACCGCGCGCTGACGCTTGTAACCGTTGGTCGAAACGTTGGCGAGGTTGTTCGAGATGACGTCGAGCTGAGTCTGCTGGGCTTCGAGGCCGGTACGGGCAGTCCATAGCGATCGGATCATTTCGGTCACTCCTGTTGCGGGCGCGTGGGCGCGTCCCATGAAAGCAGAGTACGCGTGTCGCGTTCCTATCGAAGGCGCGATCAGGCGGACAAAAGTTGTTCTGTTCCCCGTCAGCGCATCGAGAGAATCTGCGCTGCGGCGTTATCGTTCTCTTCGGCGCTTTGCAGCATGCGGGTCTGCATCTCGAACTGGCGCGCGGTGGCAATCATTTCAACGAGCTGATCCACCACGCTCACGTTGCTGCCTTCGACAAAACCACCCGCAACCTGCACCGTCTCGTCGAGCGGGGAAAACGCCCCGTCCGCCAGCCGGAACAGACCATCCTCCCCGCGCTGCAGCTGTTGCTCGGGCGGGTTCACAAGCTTGAGGCGGTCGATGATGTTAACAATCTCGTTGATGCCGTTTTCAATCACCGACACCGACCCATCCCGCCCGATGGTGACTTCTGCCTCGGGCGGGATCGTGATCATTCCCTGCTCGCCCAACACCGGCAAACCCGCCCGCGTCTGCAGCACACCGTTGGCGCTGATCTCAAATCCGCCGTCGCGGGTATAGGCTTCGCCGCCGCCCGGTTGAGCCACTGAAAACCATCCCTTGCCCTCAATCGCGGCATCCAGACTGCGGCCGGTAAATTGCAACGGCCCAGGGCGGAAATCGGTCGCCGCGCTGGCATCCACCACGAAGGCGCGCGTGGGCAGCGCATCGCTCTTGACGTCCACCGCACGCAGGCGGTGCAGTTCGGCCCGAAACCCGGTCGAATTGGCGTTGGCGAGGTTGTTGGAAACCGCTGCCTGACGATCCAGGGTGCTTTTGGCGCCGCTCATCGCGGTGTAGATCACGCGGTCCATGTGCGCTCCTTCTCAGTCAGTCGATCAACGCAGGTTGACCAAGGTCTGCAGAAGCGCATCCTGCGTCTTGATCGACTGGGCGTTGGCCTGGTAGTTACGCTGCTGGACGATCATGTCCACCAGCTCCTGCGTCAGGTCGACGTTGGATTCCTCAACCTGCCCCGAAGTCAGACGACCGAAGGTGCCGGTTTCTGCCGTGCCCAAGGTGGGTTGTCCGGAATCGCGCGTTTCACCCCACAGGTTGCCGCCCAACGAGACCAACCCCTGATTGTTGGCGAAATCCGCCAGGGTGACGCGCGCCAGATCGCGCACCAGATCATTCGAATAGGTGCCCTGCAAGGTGCCGTCCGAGCTCATGGCGATGCCGTTCAGCGAGCCGGTGGTATAGCCATCCTGACGCGGTGCGGTGGTCACGGCCGACCCGGCGTTCCATTGTGTGGACGCACCCAGATCAAGCGTGAATTGCATGTCGTCGGCACCGGTGCCCAACTGTGCGGCAGTGCGTGCGAAGTCGAACTGACCGATCGCCGCAGTCGGAGCCCCGCCTGCGTCGGTGCTTCCGGTTGGCACGCCGAAGGCGTTGTATTCAATCGCACCGAGCAACTCCAGCTCCGGCCCGGTCGACACCGCCGGGTTGGTTGGATCGGGGATCACGTCGTTACTCAAACGGCCATACACCGACCAGGTGTTGGGCGACACGCCGGCAACGTCAGGCTGGCGTACGAAAAACAGATTCATCTGCGAGGAATTGCCCAGGCTGTCGTACACCGTCATCGAGGTGGTGTAGTTGTAGCTGTCGGCGGGAATGCTGACCGGATTCAACGTGCCGCTAGAAAGAAAATCAGTAATGTCGCTGCCCGGAGGATCCTGGTTGAGCGGATTTTGCTCGCGCGAATCAAGGTTCAGGCCGAGTGAAGCGGCCGTGGTCTCACGC
>DATGNI010000060.1:0-17514 GCA_035306825.1 Azoarcus sp.
ACCACGGCGGGGGATGTGCAAAACCGTATCCTGCACACCCGACGCGCCTACTCACCGTCCGAACTGGTGGAGGCGGCGAACTACCTGACGGTGCACTATGCCGGTCACGCGCTGGACGAAATGCGCACCAACCTGAAAGATGAAATCCGCCAGCTTCGCAGCGACATCTCTGAGCTGATGAGCGCCACCGCCGAGGCCAGCACCGAACTGGCGGAGGCCAGCGTACCGTATGTGCTGTCGGGCGAGACTAACTTGCTCGATGTCGAAGACTTGTCCTCCAACATGACGCACATTCGCGAACTGTTCAAACTGTTCGAGCGAAAAACCGGCCTCCTCCAGCTACTGGAACTGTCCAACCGTGCAACCGGCGTACAGATTTTCATTGGCAACGAATCCGGTGTCACGGAGCTCGATGGCTGTAGCGTCATCACCTCCAGCTACCAGGCGGATGGAGACATCGTCGGCTCAGTCGGCGTAATCGGCCCGACCCGTATGGCGTACGACCGAATCATTCCCATCGTCGACATCACCGCCCGCCTGTTGTCGAGCGCGCTGTCGCAACGCGAGGATTAACCACTATGGCGCGCTATCGCAGCGAACCACCGCACACGCACGGCGACACCCCTTCCACCGCGGTTCTGATTGTCAATCTCGGCACGCCTGCAGCCCCCACCACCTCGGCGGTACGCAGCTACCTGCGCGAATTTCTGTCCGACCCCCGCGTGGTCGAAATTCCGCGCATTCTATGGTGGCCGTTGCTCAACGGCGTAATCCTGAATCTGCGCCCCAAAGCCTCGGCCGCAAAATATGCGCTGGTGTGGGAGGACGAAGGCTCGCCACTCGCGGTGCATACCGAGAAGCAGGCTCAGCATCTTGCCGAGCGCCTGCGCCACGACGGTCACGAGGGAATCGTGGTGGATTGGGCGATGCGTTACGGCAACCCGTCCATCCCCGACGCGCTCGAACGTCTGAAAGCGCGCGGCTGTACGCGCATCGTGATCCTGCCGCTGTATCCGCAATATGCCGCCAGCACCACCGCCAGCGTGATTGATGAAGTGGGCCGCAACCTGAAACACTATCGCAATCAGCCAGAAATCCGTTTCGTACGCAGCTTTCCCGATCACCCCGGCTATATCGGTGCGCTTGCGCAAAGTGTTCGCGAACATTGGCAGGCCCACGGCGAACCCGAACGACTCGTGATGAGCTATCACGGCATCCCACGCCGCTCGCTTGACCTGGGCGACCCGTACTACTGTGAATGCCACAAAACCTCCCGACTTCTCGCTGAAGCGCTCGGTCTTCCGCGCGAACGTTGGGAAATGACGTTTCAGTCCCGCTTCGGCAAGACCGAATGGCTCCAGCCCTACACGGAGCCCACGCTGCGCGAAATGGCATCCAATGGCGTGAAAAGTGTCGACGTAATCTGCCCTGGCTTCGTCTCGGATTGTCTGGAAACGCTGGAAGAAATTGCGATGGAATGTCGCGAAGCCTTCCTGACTTCTGGCGGCAAAGAATTCCGCTACATTCCCTGTTTAAACGAACGTACGGAGTGGATTACGGCGCTTTCCGCGCTTTGCACCGCCCACTTGGGCAACTGGCTCACCGATCCCCAACCCTCCTCCATCGAGCGGGAACAGTCCGCTTCATTGGCGCGCGCCCACGGCGCACAACGCTGAGAAAGGATTCGCCGCCCTTCAAAAACGTGAAGGGCGTGCAGGGCCGCATTCTTACAGGCAGTATCCCCAGAATATGTGCGGCGTAGACGCAAACGCGCTGCGCACTTCATTGCGCAGGGGCAGGAACACTTCAGTCATCAACGATTTGCAGTTCCAGCGGCATATTGACCCGCGCCCGGAGGGCTGGAGCGCCCTGTCCGGCCAGCCGTTGCAACGCCGCCACGCAGCGCCGTGCCGCTTGAGCACCCACCCCGGCACGGAATTTGTTGCGCAATTCTTCCGAGGCCAGTGCCAGTGCGGCGGGATTGATTTCGAGCCACGCTGAAGGCTCGACCGTGACCGCCGTGGTCATCTGCCGCGCGGCGCGTTCATCCAGCCACGCAAACTCACCAAAGATTTGGCCGGGGGCGACACGCTCCACGCTGCGACCATCGATTGAAAGTTCAACCTCGCCATCCACGAGGACGCCGAAACGCGTATCCGCGTCTCCTTCGCGAAACAGGGCCACCCCTCCCGTTTCCTGTCGCCAGGTCGAAATGCATAACGCCTCCCACACTTCGACGTCTTCAAAGCCCGCAAAAAACGATAGCTTCTGCAGCTTTCTGAAACGCTGTGTATCGACCGGCCGTTCCCGGTCATCCACAATTTCATAGCGAATGGCGGACAGATCCTGGGCAAATTCCGCACCATTGCGATAGCGCGAATACAGGTCCTTCTCCATTGCCCTGAACAACACCGCATCGACCTCAGAAGGCAGCGCCGGATTGAGGCGCGAAGCGGCGGGCGGATCGGCGTTGATGATTTTGTAGATCAGTTGCGCCGGATTCGGCGCATGAAATGGCAGGCGTCCGGTCAGGAGATGGAACAGCACCACGCCCAGCGAATACAGATCCGTTTTCTGGTTGAGTGGGTAATTCTTGATCTGCTCCGGACTCATGTAAGAGGGCGAACCCACGCCGACAATGAACGTTGAGTCCGTACCCTGCTTTCGATTGAGGTTCAACGCCAAACCGAAATCCGTGATTTTCACGTTGTCCTTCGCATCCACGAGGATGTTGTCCGGCTTGATATCACGGTGCACCACGCCCTGACGGAAAGCGTGATCGAGCGCCATGCAGCACTTGAACACGATCGCCATCGCCCGATGCAAGGGCAACAGGCGATCAAAACCGCAGTAGCGCCGTAACGGCTTGCCCGAGAAATACTCCATCACAACGTGAGCACCCTCTTCCTCGAACACCACTTCGTGAATGCGGATAATGTTCGGATGGTGCAGTCGCCGCGCGGCCTCGGCCTCGGCTTTGAGCAGTTTTTTCAAACGCCGAATGCGTCGTGCGCCCTCACCGAAACGCACGTGTTTGATCGCCACGCCTTCTGGATGATCATCACTGACCGCACGGTACACCGTCGCGGTTGCGCCCTGACCGACTTTTTCGAGGATCTTGAAGCGGCCAATACGGTCTGGTATCAGGTTCATGGAATTTGCCACGTACACCCACCTATTGTGACCAACGGCAAAGCATACACCGCCCCTTAAAAATGCCTCTACCATTTTTTCAGGAGCGGTCTTGAAATTCTCCCATGCGCCCCAAGGTGTTCGCTCATCCACGCCATAAGGAGTTTCACACGATGCAGGATCAAAATCCGTCCGCACCCGAGACACCCGAAGAACAGCAGCAACCCGTCGTCGAAGATCAACAGACTGCGGAGACGCCCGAACGCAGCCTTGAAGAGCAACTCGCCCAGGCCGAAGCCAAGGTCGCCGAGCACCATGATGCCTGGCTCCGCGCCAAGGCCGAGGCCGAGAACACGCGTCGACGTGCCGAGGAGGAAATCTCCAAGACAGCCAAATTCGCGGCCGAAAAATTCGCCAAAGCAATCTTGCCGGTGTGTGACAGCCTTGAAGCCGCGCTCAACACCGAAAACCAGACCGTGGAAAGTCTCTACGAAGGCGTCGAGCTGACGTTGCGTCAACTCGCGTCGGCCTTCGAATCATCCGGTCTGCGTGAGGAAAACCCGATCAACGCAAAATTCGACCCCAATCTTCATCAGGCCATCAGCACGGTCGAATCCGACGCGGAAGCCAATACCGTCGTGCAGGTACTGCAAAAGGGTTATGTACTCAACGAGCGCGTCATCCGCCCGGCGTTGGTCATTGTATCGAAAGGGAAATAATCGTGGAGGCAGGGCTTGAAACATGCGCCCCACGCCCCATATGCATTTCAAACCCCGGCGCAGTGAAGCCGGTCCCAGAAAAATCAACACGCATTCAAAGGACACACCATGGGTAAAATCATTGGTATCGACCTCGGCACCACGAACAGCTGCGTTTCCGTCATGGAAGGCGGCAAGCCGAAAGTCATCGAAAACTCCGAAGGCGCACGCACGACGCCTTCCATTGTTGCGTACGCTGACGAAGGTGAAATCCTCACCGGCGCGCCCGCCAAGCGCCAGGCGGTAACCAACGCCCAGAACACGCTCTTCGCGGTCAAGCGCCTGATCGGTCGCCGTTTCGAAGAAAAGGAAGTGCAAAAGGACATCGACATGATGCCCTACACCATCTGCAAGGCGGATAACGGCGACGCCTGGGTCGAAGTGCGCGGCGAGAAGATTGCTCCGCCGCAGGTTTCGGCCGAAGTGCTGCGCAAGATGAAGCAAACCGCAGAAGACTATCTCGGCGAAGAAGTAACCGAAGCCGTCATCACGGTCCCGGCCTACTTTAACGACAGCCAACGTCAGGCCACCAAGGATGCGGGCCGGATCGCCGGTCTCGAAGTGAAGCGCATCATCAACGAGCCGACCGCCGCTGCGCTCGCCTATGGCATGGACAAAACGCCGGGCGACTCCAAGATTGCGGTGTATGACCTCGGGGGCGGCACCTTCGACGTCTCGATCATCGAAATCGCCGATGTCGATGGCGAGCATCAGTTCGAAGTGCTTGCAACCAACGGCGACACCTTCCTTGGCGGCGAAGACTTTGACCAGCGCCTCATTGACTACATCGTCACCGAGTTTCAGAAAGAACAGGGCGTCGACCTGAAAAAGGACGTGCTCGCGCTGCAACGCCTCAAAGAGGCCGCAGAGAAGGCCAAGATCGAGCTGTCTTCCGGACAGCAGACCGAGGTCAACCTGCCGTATATCACGGCGGACGCCTCTGGCCCCAAGCACCTTGCAGTCAAGATCACGCGTGCCAAATTCGAGGCGCTCGTTGAAGATCTGATTGATCGCTCGATCGAGCCGTGCCGCGTTGCACTCAAGGATGCCGGTCTGAAGGTTTCTGACATCAACGACGTGATTCTCGTCGGTGGTCAAAGCCGCATGCCGAAGGTGCAGGAGAAGGTCAAAGAGTTCTTCGGCCAGGATGTCCGCCGTGACGTCAACCCGGACGAAGCGGTCGCCATCGGTGCCTCGATCCAGGCAGGCGTGCTGCAAGGCGACGTCAAGGATGTGCTGTTGCTCGACGTGACGCCGTTGTCGCTGGGCATCGAAACCCTCGGCGGCGTGATGACCAAGCTCATCCAGAAGAACAGCACGATCCCCACCAAGGCGAGCCAGGTGTTCTCCACCGCGGATGACAACCAAAGCGCGGTCACCATCCACGTTTTGCAGGGCGAGCGCGAAATCGCCTCAGGCAACAAGAGCCTGGGTCAATTCAACCTCACCGATATTCCGCCGGCACCCCGTGGCATGCCCCAGATCGAAGTCACCTTCGACATCGACGCCAACGGCATCTTGCACGTTTCCGCCAAAGACAAGGCCACCGGCAAGGAAAACAAGATCAAGATCCAGGCCAACTCCGGTCTGTCCGACGAGGAAGTCGAACGCATGGTGCAAGATGCGGCCCTCCACGCTGAGGAAGACCGCAAGGCGCACGAGCTGGCCGAAACCCGCAACCAATGTGATGCGCTCATCCATTCGGTTAAAAAAGCCGTAGCCGAGCATGGTGACAAGCTCGACGAAAGCGAGAAAACGGCCATCGAAACCGCGATTTCGGAAGCCGAAGAGGCACTCCAGGGCAACGACAAGGAACAGATCGAAGCCAAAACCGCGGCCCTTGCCGAAGCCAGCCAGAAGCTTGGTGAAAAAGTGTATGCCGATCAGCAGAACCAGCAAGGTGCTGCAGGCGCCCAAGCCGCTGACTCCGACAAGACGGACGACGACGTGGTTGATGCCGAATTCACCGAAGTCAAAGACAAGGAGTAAGTCGGGAGCCGAGCGCCGAGAGTCGGGGCAGAAGGCCGGGCCGTGCCCGGCCTTCTGCTTCAGCGCCGCTCCCGGCTCAAATCGCTCTACGCCAATAACATATGTCTAAACGCGACTACTACGAAATTCTTGGCGTCAATCGCGACGCCTCTACCGATGAAATCAAGAAAGCCTACCGCAAGCTCGCAATGAAGCACCACCCGGACCGCAATCCGGACAGCAAGGGTGCCGAAGACAAGTTCAAGGAAGCCAACGAAGCCTACGAAGTCTTGTCGGATGAGCAAAAGCGGGCGACCTATGATCGCTTCGGCCATGCCGGTATGGAAGGCGCCATGGGCGGCGGCCAAGGGGGCGGTTTCGACGGTTTCGGCGACGCTTTTTCGGACATCTTCGGCGATTTGTTTGGAGGTGGCGGTCGAGGGCGCGCCAATGTCTACCGCGGGGCCGACCTGCGGTACAACCTGGAAATCACCCTTGAGGAAGCTGCGCGCGGCGCAGACAAGACCATCCGCATACCCACTGCAGAAACATGCGGTACGTGTGACGGAAGCGGCGCCAAACCCGGCACTCAACCGCAAACCTGTACCACCTGCGGCGGTGCGGGGCAGGTTCGAATGCAGCAGGGCTTCTTTTCGATCCAACAAAACTGCCCCAAATGTCACGGCAGCGGCCGGATGATCACCGACCCTTGCGGGACATGCCAAGGCGCGGGTCGCGTCAAGACGCACAAAACGCTGGAAGTGAAAATCCCTGCCGGCATCGACAGCGGCATGCGCCTACGCCATGGTGGTCACGGCGAACCCGGCGTCAACGGTGGGCCTCCGGGCGATTTGTACGTCGAAATCCACATTCGCCGGCACTCGGTGTTTGAACGCACCAATGATGATCTGCATTGCGAAATGCCCATCAGTTTTGTCACCGCCACACTCGGTGGCGAGATCGAAATCCCCACCCTCGACGGCATGGCGCGCCTGAAGATTCCCGCCGAGACCCAGACCGGAAAAGTGTTTCGGTTACGCGGCAAAGGGATCAAAAACGTGCGTTCACACGCCCCGGGCGATCTCATGTGCCACGTGGTGATCGAAACGCCGGTCAAACTCACGGCCCGTCAGAAAGAATTGCTGCGTGAGTTCGAAGGCTCCGTCGACAGCGACAAGGCCGTTCACAGCCCGAAAGCGAAAACGTGGATGAAAAAGGTGAAAGATTTTTTCGGCACTTGATTGAACGACTGCGCAATCAAAACGGCTCGTGACCCATTGGGTCCACGAGCCGTTTTTTTATCCACTCTCCGCCACCGAAGTTGCGTCTTCCTGCCCCTTTTCCGGGAACGTTGCCTTTTCGTCCTCGGTTACCGTTTCAACCGATCATGCTCTTGCAGTTTTGGTGGCGTCGCAACCCACGCTCATAGTCGTTGCCCGACTTGTTTCGCAGCGTTTTCGTGAGCGGCTGCGTCACGCCTTTCACGCAGCGAAATTCAGGCTCGGCGCCAGGTGGTGCCGTTCGGGCCGTCTTCCAGCACGATACCGGCAGCGGCGAGCTCATCGCGGATTCGATCGGCGGTGGCGAAATCTTTTGATTTCTTGGCGGCGTCACGCTCCGCAATGCTGGTCTCGATGTCTTCTGCGCCGTTATCCGCCTTCCTGCCTTGCAAGAAGACAACGGGATCGCGTTCCAGCAGGCCCAGGAGGCCGCCCAAGGCTTTGAGCAGACCGGCCGTTTTGGCATCGAGGGTCCGATTGACCTCTCCGGCCAGTTCAAACAACACGGCCACCGCTTCGGCAGTATTGAAATCGTCGTTCATCGCCGCGCGCAGCCGCGCAGCGTGTGGTTCATTCCAGTCCAGTTCGATTTCGGCCGGCACGACATTTTTAAGCGCCGTATACAGACGCGTAAGCGCGTGACGGGCATCTTCAAGATGCACGTCAGAGTAATTAAGCGCGCTGCGATAGTGCGCACGCAAAATGAAAAAGCGCACGACTTCGGGATCGTATTGGGCAAGCACTTCGCGAATGGTGAAAAAATTGCCCAGCGATTTGGACATCTTCTCGTTATCGATTCGTACGAAACCGTTGTGCAGCCAGTAATTCACGAAGGTGTGGTCATGCGCCCCTTCGGATTGGGCGATTTCGTTTTCGTGGTGCGGAAACTGGAGATCTGCACCTCCGCCGTGGATGTCAAAGTGTTCCCCGAGCAGCTCGGTACTCATCGCCGAGCATTCGATATGCCAGCCAGGCCGCCCCGCTCCCCACGGCGAAGGCCATTTCACTTCCTGCGGCTCATTTTCACGCGCGTGCTTCCACAGCACAAAATCAAGCGGATCATGCTTGTCAGAAGCCACCTCCACTCGCTCACCGGCGCGCAACTCGTCGAGCGACTTCCCGGACAATTTTCCATAGCCCTCGAACTTTCGCACGGCGTAACACACGTCGTTGTTGGCCGCGACGTAGGCCAAACCCTTTTCGGTGAGACGAGAAATCAGGCTTTGCATGCTGGCGACGTAATCCGTCGCTCGCGGTTCGTAATCCGGCGGCAGAACCCCCAGCGCCTCGGCATCTTCACGCATCGCCGTGATGAATCGATCCGTCAGTTGATGGATGGATTCTCCGTTTTCCCGCGCACGATCGATGATCTTGTCATCAATATCGGTGATGTTGCGCACATAGGTCACCTCATATCCCGTGGCGCGCAACCAGCGCGCAACGATATCGAACACCACCATGACCCGCGCATGGCCGAGATGACAATAATCGTAGACTGTCATGCCACACACATACATGCGGACTTTGCCCGGCTCTATCGGTACGAAATCTTCTTTTTTACGGGTCAGGGTATTGTGAATCTGAAGCATGTGCGATGTACCACCGAGGTTTTGCGGGTAGAATCCGGGGCATTAATTTCACCCTTGGCAAGCGCGCGATCTTAACATACGCGCCCTTTTGGAGCCCGCATGAAACGATTCCTCGCCGCCCTCATCCTGAGTTTTTTGGCCAGCAGCGCATTCGCTGCCGACCCGGTTGTGGAGTTGCACACCAACCGGGGCGTCATCACCCTGGAACTCGACCCGGAGCGCGCTCCGGTTTCAGTCGAGAACTTTCTCGTCTACGTACAAAGTGGGTATTACGACGGCACGATCTTTCATCGTGTGATAGACGGTTTCATGATTCAGGGCGGCGGCTTTGAGCCCGGCATGAAACAGAAATCCACGCGCTCTCCGATCCGCAATGAAGCGGACAATGGCCTGAAAAACAAGGCTGGAACGGTCGCCATGGCCCGTACCGCCGATCCGGATTCCGCCACGGCGCAATTCTTCATCAATCTCGTCGACAATCCTGCGCTCGACCGCCCCCGCCCGGACGGCCACGGCTACGCGGTGTTCGGCAAGGTGCTGTCCGGTATGGACATCGTCCATGAAATCAAAAATGTGCGGACCGGATCCAAAGGATTTCACCAGAATGTTCCGCTTGAAGACATCGTGATTGAGCGCGCCGCGCTCGTCACGTCGACCCAAGAATAAACTGAGGAGAACCCCATGAACGCCAAACTTCACACCAACCACGGCGTGATCACGCTCGAACTTGATGCGGAAAAAGCCCCGGCTACGGTCGAGAACTTTCTCACCTATGCCAAGAACGGCCATTATGACGGCACAATTTTTCATCGCGTCATTGACGGCTTCATGATCCAGGGCGGCGGTTTTGAGCCCGGCATGAAACAGAAACCCACCGGCGAACCCATTCAGAATGAAGCCACCAATGGGCTGAAGAACGAAGTCGGAACAGTAGCGATGGCACGCACCCAGGCGCCTCACTCTGCCACCGCGCAATTTTTCATCAACATTGCCGACAACGCGTTCCTCAACCACCGCTCACCCGACATGCAGGGCTGGGGCTACTGCGTGTTTGGCCGCGTTACCGAAGGCATGGAGGTGGTCGACAAGATCAAGGCCGTCCCCACCGGCTCCAGCGGCTTTCATCAAGACGTACCGCTCGAAGAGGTCGTGATCGAACGCGTTGAAATCGTCTGAATACGGTGAAAGCCCTCTTCATCTCCGACCTGCATCTATCCGCAGAGGCGCCCCATATCCTGCGCGCTTTCGATGCCTTGCTCGACGGGCCCGCTCAGACGGTGGATGCGCTCTACATCCTGGGCGACCTGTTCGAATACTGGGCCGGAGATGACGACCACACCCCGCTTTCCCGGCACGTGGCCAAGCGTTTGCAAACGCTGGCCCAAAGCGGGGTGCGGGTTTTTTTCCTCGCAGGCAACCGGGATTTTCTGATCGGGGAATCCTACGCTGCATCCGCTGGCATGCGTTTGCTCGCTGAGCCAACCGAAATCGAACTCGACGGGCACCGCGTGCTGCTCAGTCACGGCGATCTACTCTGCACCGACGACGCCGACTATCAGAATTTTCGCGCCATGGTTCGCGCACCGGAATGGCAGGCGGATTTTCTCGCCAAACCCCTCGCCGAACGTCGTGCAATGATCGAAGAGATGCGCCGCTACAGCAAGGCCGCCGGCCAGCAAAAACCCACAGACATCATGGACGTCAATCCGCGCGCAGTTGAAGAGCTGTTCCGCGCCTACAAGCATCCGACGATGATTCACGGACACACGCACCGCCCCGCCCGCCACACGCACCAAATTGATGGTCGGACATGCGTGCGTTGGGTGTTGTCCGACTGGCGTGAGGCGCACGCTCCGTATCTGCTCTGGGACGGTGATCGCGGCTTTATCGATTCCGTTTATCCACCCCTGCAATCCTCCCGAATGGAGTGAGTCGCTCCGACGACCTGGTGCGCCGGAGGCTCGGGGGAAAACGGGGTAACGAACGATCTCATCCGTTCGAGGAAATTGCTTGAAGGCGCGCGGCAATAGCCCTGCTCGGCTTCCCAGCACCCGACGCGTCTTTTACCGGGATCACGCCTTGAAAACGCACCCCCGAAGGGAATCAGAGCAAACCGCGAGCCAGATCCGTCTGAATGTCGGAAACGGCCTCCAGCCCTACCGAAACCCTCAGCAATCCTTCGTTGATGCCCGCAGCTTCGCGTGCCTCGGGCGAAATACGGCCGTGAGTCGTGGTTGCCGGGTGGGTGATCGTAGTCCGCGTATCTCCCAGGTTGGCCGTGATCGACAGCATTTTGGTGGAATCGACGACTCTCCATGCGCGCTCCCGCCCGCCGTCCACCTCGAAGCTCACAATCGCGCCGCCCCAACCATTTTGTTGACGCATCGCGATCTCGTGCTGCGGGTGCGACACCAGCCCCGGATAGTGCACCCGGGCTACGCCCGGCTGCTGCTCGAGCCAACGCGCCAATTCCAGCGCTGCGGCCGACTGAGCCTCCATTCGCAAACGTAGCGTTTCAACCCCCTTGAGAATCACCCAGGCGTTGAACGGCGAAATACACGGGCCAGCGGTGCGCAGAAACTTGAACACCTCCTCCATGACGCTTTTCGCGCCAATCACCGCTCCGCCGAGCACCCGTCCCTGCCCATCGAGATATTTCGTCGCGGAATGCACCACCACGTCCGCACCCAGTTCGAGCGGACGCTGCAACACCGGGGTGCAGAAGCAGTTATCCACCGCCAACAACGCTCCGCCCTCATGCGCCACGGCCGCGACAGCCTCGATGTCGATGACTTCGGTCAGCGGATTCGACGGCGTTTCGACAAATACAAGCTTCGTCTCGGGGCGCATCGCGCGACGATAGGCCTCAATTTCAGTCGCCGGCACCAGGGTGTGTTCAACGCCAAAGCGCCGCAGGATGTTGCCAAACAATTGTTGCGTGGCGCCGAACAGACCGGTGGAGGCAACGATGTGATCGCCCGCACTCATCGTTCCCATCACGAGCGCAAGAATGGCCGACATGCCGGAAGAGGTCACGACACAGGATTCGCCTCCTTCGAGTACGGCCAGACGATCCTGCAGCATCGAAACGGTAGGATTCGTGAAGCGCGCATAAACCATGCCCTGCTGCTCGCCGGAAAAACGCGCAGCCGCCTCTGCAGCACTGCCAAAAACGAAGCTAGAGGTCAGGAACAGCGCCTCGCTGTGCTCTCCGAAAGCGGTGCGTTGTGTGCCGGCGCGCACCGCTTGGGTATCAAAGTCGAAATCGTCCACAGATCCCTCAGTTTTCCTGGGTGCCCGCCGCAAGATTCAAATCAAGTTGGCTGGAGTTGGCTTCATCACTGCCGCCTTTCTTCTCGCCACGCGAATTTTCCACGCCGTCGAGATACGCTGCGGTGATGTCGCCCGTGATATAGCGTCCATCGAAGCACGAGGTTTCAAACCGTTCGATGGCTGGATTGAGCGCCAGAACCGAAGCTTTAAGGTCTTCCAGGTCTTGATACGTCAGACCGTCCGCGCCGATTTCACGACAGACCTCTTTTTCGTCCCGATGCGCAGCGAGGAGTTCATTGCGTGACGGCATGTCGATGCCGTACACATTGGCATGACGCACCGGCGGCGCTGCCGAGGCCATGTAGACTTTCGCGGCGCCCGCTTCGCGCGCCATCATTACAATCTCACGACTGGTCGTGCCCCGCACGATGGAGTCATCGACGAGCAACACGTTCTTGCCCTTGAATTCCTGGGGCACGGTGTTGAGTTTTTGGCGCACCGACTTTCTCCGCACCGCCTGCCCCGGCATGATGAAGGTTCGGCCAATGTAGCGATTCTTCACGAATCCTTCACGATAGCGCAAGCCGAGCCGGCTCGCCATTTCCATTGCCGACGGGCGACTCGAATCGGGAATCGGGATCACCACGTCAATATCCGCATCCGGATAATCGCGCAGGAATTTTTCGGCCAGATATTCGCCCATTTTCACGCGTGACTCATACACCGAAATGCCATCGATGAACGAATCCGGACGAGAAAGATAGACGTATTCGAACATGCACGGCGCCTGCACTTTCGGCTCAGCGCATAGCTGACTGGAGAAATTGCCTTCGAGATCCACGAAAACCGCTTCACCCGGCGCGACGTCCCGCACCAGTTGGTAGCCTGAGACATTAATCGCGACCGATTCCGACGCCACCATCCATTCCGTGCCCTCGGCCACATCGTTACGACCGATCACCAGCGGACGAATGCCGTGCGGGTCACGAAAAGCCAGCAAACCGACACCGGCAATCATCACCACTGCCGCATAGGCGCCACGGCAACGGCGATGAACGTTCGCCACCGCACGAAAGATTGTTTCCTCGTCGAGGCGAAAGCCGGTCGTCGCAGCCTGCAATTCGTGCGCAAGCACGTTCAGCAACACCTCAGAGTCCGAAGTGGTGTTGATATGGCGCCGGTCGGCCAGAAACAGTTCGCGCTTGAGTTCTTCCGAGTTTGTCAGATTGCCGTTATGCGCCAACAACAGGCCGAACGGCGAATTGACGTAAAACGGCTGCGCTTCGGCCGGATTGTGGGTCGAGCCCGCCGTCGGGTAGCGAACATGACCGATGCCGGAATTGCCGACAAGGTTTCGCATGTTGCGCGTGCGGAAAACATCGCGCACCAGCCCGGGAGCCTTGTGCATGTAAAACTGGCCGCCATCCGAAGTGGCGATCCCCGCAGCGTCCTGCCCCCGATGCTGAAGCACCAGAAGACCGTCGTACAACATCTGATTAACCGGGGACTTCGCAACGACCCCAATGATTCCGCACATCGAAACTTACCTATCTGAACCGGATTTTTTCCGCGACCACTTCTGGTAGCCATGGCTTGGATGCGATCACCGCTGTTTCCAGCGGCGGGGCCAATAACGATTTTTCCCACCAGGGCTCCATCGCCATACCCAGAATGCCACCCGCCATGACCATCACAAATGCAACCGCCACGCCTCTTGCCACACCAAACAGGGCACCGAACATCCGGTCCGCCGGCCCCAATCCGGCTGCCTTGAGCAGTTCGCGTAGAAGAAAACGCACCACCGCCGCAAGCAATACAACACTCAGAAAAATCAATCCAAAACCCGCAATCTGGCGCCAGGCTGGTTCAGCGATGTAATCCACCAACCATTCGGCGGCCATCGACGCATTCATCCAGGCCAAGCCGAAGGCAGCCACCCAAGCCACCAACGCAAACACCTCGCTTACCAGACCGCGCCACAAGCCAACCAGCGCGGACAAACCGATCAACGCGAGTAAAACGTAATCGAAAATGGTCATCGCCGCATCAAGGCGTTGCGATCACGCCATCAATCGACGCGGCGCTCAATTTTTTCAACATGGCCTCGGCATCCGCGCGGGTCGGGAACGGACCAATGCGCACGCGGCTGATGCCGCCGGCTGTTTCAATGTGAGATTTAAAACCCTGTTTCGCCAATTCGTCTTGTCGCGCGGAAGCCTTTGCGACATCCGAAAATGCACCGACCTGAACAACCAGATTCCCCGCAGCGGCCATCGAGCGCCCTTCAAGGATCGCGCGGGCGCGTTCGGCTTCATCGTCTGCAGGGGGAGACGGTTTGACGGGAGGGGGCTGTTGCGGCGCGGGTTTGTTTTCTTCCGGAGCGGCAGGTTCGGCTGCGGCCACCGTCTCCGCCTCAGGGGGACTGACCTCAACCGGCCGCACCGTTTGCTCGACTTCGGCTGGCAGGTGGTCCATTTCACCAATCGGCGGCGGGATAATCGCTGGCAACGGCTCGATCGGCGTGCTGTCCAGCGCTCGTTCGGGGATGCTGACCTGGATTTCACTTACCTGCTGTTCCGGCTCGGCATCCATCACGATCGGAAGAATGATCACCGCAAGCAGCGCAAGCGCAGCCGCGCCGACCAGTCGGCGGCGCGAACGTTTTTTCAACTCCAGGCTGTCGTTGTCAGACACGCGGCTCATCCGCTCCAGAAGACTCGATAACGGCCATCACTTCGGCGACCGTCACAAAGGAACCGAAGGTGACAATTCTATCACTCTCATCGGTATTTTTTCGTGCCGCACGATAGGCTTCTTCCGGACTCTCGAAACAGTGCACCGCATCCTGCACGCCCGCCGCACGAACGCGCGCGGCAAGCGCCTCCGCGCTTAATCCACGCGGGCCCGGCAAACCGGCGAGATACCATTCATCGATGCGTGGCGCCAACAAGCGTACGACGCCTTCCACATCCTTGTCGGAAGCCATGCCCAACACCGCACAACTGCGCGGAAAGAAACCCATGCTGAACAGGTTCTCCGCCAGCACCCCGGCCGCCTGCACATTGTGCGCCACGTCAAGCACGATCGCCGGCCTGCCGGGCAACATCTGAAAACGCCCGGGCAGTACAACATTCATCAAGCCTTCCCGAATCGCCTGCATCGACACCGGCAGCCGGTCACGCAACGTTTCCAAGGCAGTGAAGGCACAGGCGGCGTTGAGCAACTGATTGACACCGCGCAACGCCGGAAACCCCAGCCCGCTACGGCGTACCCGTTCTCCCGTTCGTCTGGCGCACCAATACGTCCATTGCTGACGGTCGCCGGAGAACCCGAAATCGCGACCGCTCAACCATAGCTCGGCCCCCATCTTTTCGGCATGGGAGACCAGGGAGGCGGGAGGTTGCGGATCGCCACAAATCGCCGGTTTTCCCGCGCGGAAAATACCGGCCTTTTCAAAACCGACCTTTTCGCGCGTATCGCCGAGATAATCTTGATGGTCCATCGCCACGCTGGTAACCAGGGCGCAATCCGGCTCGAAAATATTGACCGCGTCCAGCCGACCGCCCAAGCCGACTTCAAGGATGATTGCGTCCAGCGGGTGGCGACAAAACGCGTGCCATGCGGCCAGCGTGCCGTGTTCAAAATAGGTCAGCGGCGTATCGCCACGCGCCTGCTCGACCACCTTGAATGCTTCGACCAACGCTTCGTCCGACGCTTCGCGCCCGTCTATGCGGACGCGTTCGTTATAGCGCAACAGATGGGGGGAGGAATACAGGCCGGTGCGATAGCCTGCAGCGCGTAAAACGGCTTCGAGCATCGCGCAGGTCGACCCTTTGCCATTCGTGCCGGCGACGGTAATCAGCACCGCTTCGGTCGAAGCAGTCATGCGTCGCGCCACTTCCGACACTCGCTCAAGACCCAGCTGGATGCCTTGCGCGTGACGTGACTCGAGCAGGTCGAGCCAGCCAGCAAGTGAATCAGGCAGTGCCATAAGGTGTGTTCTCATTCGCAATGACGGCCGAGCCGGCCCGGAATGGGCCGCGGATCAACGCATTTCCGGGCGGTGGGCCCCATCACCTTGCAAGCGAGCAGCGTACCAACGCACGCCATTCTGCAGGCTTTCTGAGCAAGAGGATGCAGCGGCGTCGGCGGCTAAACCGGGGCACTGCGCACGCTGCAAAAAAGAAAGGATCGCTGAAATCAGACGGCGCCTTTCTCTGTTTCTTCAACCGGTTCTGTCGGAGCGGTGGTCACCGGTTCGGCCTGGCGCATCAACAAAGCGATCAAATGGGCCAACGTTTCGCGCATTTCGCGTCGATCGACGATCATGTCGATCGCACCCTTTTCCAGCAAGAATTCAGCCCGCTGGAAGCCTTCCGGAAGCGTCTCGCGCACGGTTTGTTCAATCACGCGGGGGCCGGCAAAACCAATCAGCGCTCCGGGCTCTGCGATCACCACGTCTCCCATGAAGGCGAAACTTGCTGACACGCCGCCCATGGTGGGATCGGTCAGTATGGTAATGAACGGCAGACGACGATGCGACAAACGCGTCAGACCGGCGTTGGTTTTGGCCATCTGCATCAGCGAAAACAGGCTCTCCTGCATTCGCGCCCCGCCACTCGCAGTCACGCAGATGAACGGCGCACGGAGCTTTTCCGCTTCGCGCACGCCGCGTATGAAACGTTCTCCGACCACCGAGCCCATCGAACCACCCATGAACTCGAAGTTGAAGCACGCCACCACCACCGGCTGGCCGTGAATGGCGCCGCTCATCACGATCAGCGCGTCGTCTTCTCCGGTCTGCTTGGCGGCGCCCGACAAACGGTCTGAATAACGTTTCGAATCCCGAAACTTGAGCGGGTCAAGCGGCTTCACTTCTGTGCCAATCTCCTGCTGCTCTCCTTTGTCGAGCAAGGCGTTCAGTCGATCACGCGCACGAATGCGCTGGTGATGGCCGCATTTTGGGCAGACAGATTGGCTGGCGTCGAGATCGGCTCGATACAACACCGCCTCACATGCCGAGCATTTACTCCACAGGCCTTCCGGAATCGATTTTTTCGACCCGGTGCGATTGATGCGTGGCGGCAGAAGCTTGGTCAGCCAATTCATCGGGTTTCCTCCAGACTATTCAGCGCTTCGCGCAGGCCACGCATGAGCGTCGTGACACGCGTCACCGCCTCCTCGCGCGGGCTATTTTCGATTTCTTCGATAATGCGACTGCCGATCACCACCGCATCCGCAAAACGGCCGATGCGTTGCGCCGATTCCGCATCGCGGATTCCGAACCCCACACCGATCGGCAAGCCAACTCGGCTGCGGATCTCTTCGACACGTCGGCCCACTTCCTCGAAATCCACCGCTCCGACGCCCGTCACGCCTTTGAGGGATACATAATAGATAAAGCCGCTGCCGGCTGCCGCCACATCGTCGAAACGTTGCTGCGAGGAGGTGGGCGCAAGCAGGAAAATCGGGTCGATACCGGCTTTGCGCAATGCGGTCGAGAACTCACCACAC
>DATGNI010000061.1:0-9769 GCA_035306825.1 Azoarcus sp.
GGTTGCACGGTTGGACAGTTCCAGTAGCTGGAGGAGGCCGGTTTTTCGCTCGAACAGTTTGAACAGTTCGCGAATGTGCGTCATGTTGGAGGACAAGTCTTCGACATCGAGCAAGTTGGTCTCGCCCGACAGCACATACGGTACGCTCGCTTCCGCCAGTTCGGTGCTGGCCTCGGCGGTGGCGCTCATCAGATCAGAGATGTCGCTGCGAAGCTGGCGGATTTCATCTTTCAGATTGGTGCGCATTTCGTCCAGCGCGTGACCAGCATAGTGCACCGTCAGGTAGTTCGCCGCCTCCACTAGTTCGGACGGTGAATAGGCGCGTCGGGTGTGCAGAATACGGTTTTGCACATCTCCCGCCGTGGTCACGATGATCAGCAAAATACGCGTGTCAGACAGGCGCACGAATTCGATCTGACGGATGCGTACCGTTTCCTGGCTCGGACTCACGACGATGCCCGCAAAACGGCTCAGGCTGGATAGCAGATGAGAAGCCGAATTGAGCAAACGTTGCGGCTGATCGGGCAGAAGCTGGCCACGAAGCTGTTTCAGATCGGCTTTGTCGAGGGTCTGCACGGTGAGGAGCGAATCGACGAAGAAACGGTAACCAAGAGCGGTGGGCATGCGTCCGGCGGAAGTGTGCGGACTGGTGATAAAGCCCATTTCCTCAAGGTCGCTCATGACGTTGCGTACCGTTGCGGGAGACAACTCCAGACCGGAATGCTTGGACAGCGTGCGCGAACCGACCGGCTGACCTTCCTCGATATAGCGTTCGATCAGCGTTTTGAGCAGAACCTTTGAGCGGGTATCAAGAGTAGGAGAAGTCATGGCGGAGATAAGTCTATCGTATTGCGCTGTACGTGTATGTTGTTCGGGCAAGCGTCATCAGTACGAGTATGATTTAATTCGCCCATGAAAAATGACTTCTGCACCGTTGCTCTGGTCGGTAAATACCAGGATCCGGGCGTCGCCGATGCAGTCCTCGAAGTGGCGGATTTCCTCCGCCGCCGCGGGCTTACGGTATGGATCGAGACGGACACCGCGAGTTCCTTGCCCGTGGATCGGCGCGGAGAGGTGCGTGATTTTGACGAAATTGGCGCCGGCTGTAATCTGGCAGTGGTGCTGGGCGGCGACGGCACGATGCTCTATGTTGCGCAAAAGTTGGCGGAAGATGGGGTGCCATTGGTCGGCATCAATCGCGGCCGGCTGGGCTTCCTGACCGATATTGGACGGGATGAAGCGGCGGAACGTCTGGGTGAAATTCTTGACGGACACTACAAGGCGGAAGCTCGCTGCATGTTGCAAGCTGAGCTCGTGCGCGAAGGTGAAGTCATCGCCAGGCGCCTGGCCTTCAATGATGTGGTGTTGAGCAAGGGTGACAAGGGCCGCTTGATCGAGTTCGAGCTGTCGGTAGATGGCGAATTTGTCTACGCTCAACGCTCGGATGGCCTGATCGTGGCGACCCCGACCGGTTCGACTGCGTATTCGCTGTCCACCAATGGCCCGATTCTTCATCCAACCGTCCGTTGCATTGCGTTGGTGCCGATTGCACCCCATGCTTTGGCGGCGCGGCCGGTGACCGTGCCCGATTCCTGTGAGATTGAGCTGGTGCTCCATCAGCCCCAGGACGCCGGGGTGTTCTTCGACGGTCATGCTCGGGCACAATTGCAACCAGGTGACGGAGTACGCATCCGCCGTAGTCCTCGCGATGTTCAGCTGTTGCATCCTGTCAATTACAGCTATTTTGCGATGTTGCGCGAAAAACTTCACTGGAGCACCGCTCCAAGAATATCCTGAATGTTAAAACGCCTGATCATCCGCGATTTCGTCATTGTCGATCAGCTGGAGCTGGATTTTTCCGCCGGTTTCGGAGCGCTCACGGGCGAGACCGGTGCGGGCAAATCCATATTGCTGGACGCGCTCGGTCTTGCCCTGGGTGATCGGGCCGACGCGAGCACGGTGCGTACAGGCTGCGAGCGTGCCGACATCATTGCTGAATTCGATCTGCCGGAGAACGGCCCCCTCGGCGAATGGCTGGCAGAGGCCGGTATTGAGGCGGACAGCGGCGTGGTGATGCTGCGCCGTGTGGTGGATGCGGGCGGTCGTTCCCGATGCTGGATCAACGGCGTGCCCGGTACGGCGACACAATTGCGCACGGCCGGTGAATGGTTGGCCGATATTCATGGTCAGCACGCGCACCATGCCTTGCTGCGTGCAGATGCCCAGCGCGCCTTGCTGGACGCGTATTGCGGGGGGCGAGAACTGGCCCGCGAAGTCGCTGCGTTGCACCGCGAATGGCGTCGTCTGGCCGAATTGAAAGCCAGGGCTGCACAGGATGCCGGTGCCGTGAGCCGCCAGCGCGAACTGCTGGAATGGCAGATCGGCGAGCTGGAAAGCCTGGCTTTCGACGCGGCGGAATGGGGCGAGCTTGAGGCCGAACAACGCAGACTGGCGCATGCCGCGAGCCTGATCGAGGGTGCAGAAGAGATCCTCGGTGGCTTGACGGAGAACGAGCCGTCCGTCACCGATATGCTGGCGCGTGTGTTGCTCCGGGTCGATGCAATGAACGAAATCGATAGCGGCTTGGGCGAAGTGCGTGAGCTGGTTTCCAGTGCCGCGATTCAGGCGGACGAGGCGGTCCACGCCGTACGACGCTACGCCGAACATCTGGAACTTGATCCGGTTCGTTTGGACGAAGTGGAACGACGCATCGAGGCGATTACCGATGTGGCGCGCAAATACCGGGTTACGCCGGAAGAGCTGCCTGAAATGCTCGAACGATGGTGTGCTGAGCGTGAGGCGTTGCAGGCGCGTTCCGACATAGGCTGGCTGACGGAGCAGGAAATTGCGGCGGAAGCTGCGTGGCGCGAAGCTGCGCAACGCCTGTCTGCATTGCGCGCGCCGGCGGCGCAGACCCTGTCAGACGAAATCACCGAAGCGATGCAATCCCTGGCGATGGCTGGAGGGCGTTTCGAAGTGGTGCTGGCGCCGCGCGAACAAGGTGGTGCTGGAGGGCTGGAAGACGTCGAGTTTCGCGTTGCGGCCACTCACGGGCAACCCTTGCGACCGCTTGCGAAGGTCGCCTCAGGCGGTGAATTGTCGCGCATCGGCTTGGCGATTCAGGTCATGGCCAGTCGTGATGCAAATGTGGCAACCCTGATTTTCGATGAAGTGGATGTCGGGATTGGCGGTGGGGTTGCAGAACGGGTTGGCCAGATGTTGGCCCGTCTCGGCAAAGGGCGTCAGGTGCTGTGCGTGACGCATCTGGCGCAGGTGGCGGCGCGGGCGGACTGGCAGTGGAATATCGCCAAACACGAACATGGCGGGGAAGTGTCGAGCACGGTGATCGTGCTCGATGAAAAGGCCCGGGTGGAGGAATTGGCCCGCATGCTCGGAGGTCTCGATATCACCGAAACCACGCGGCGACATGCGGCAGAAATGCTGACAGGAGAGGGCGGGGGCTATTGAATGTATTGCGAAACGCGGGCCGGCTCCGGCGCGCGTTCCTCGCTTTACAGTTCGCGCCGCTCGCAGTTTTCACGCATGCAGTCAGCGTAAAGATAGAGTGCGTGATCCTTTACCTTGAACCCGCGCTCCTTGGCGATCAGTTCCTGACGGCGCTCGATTTCCGCGTCGAAAAACTCTTCCACTGCGCCGCATTGCAGGCACACCAGATGATCATGGTGATGGCCTTCGTTGAGTTCGAAAATGGCTTTCCCGGCTTCGAAATAGTGCCGTTCGAGCAAACCGGCCTGTTCGAACTGGGTCAATACGCGATAGACCGTGGCCAGGCCGATGTCCATATTGTCGGCAATTAACTGACGATAGACGTCTTCCGCCGTCAGATGACGGTTTTCGGAATTTTGAAAGAGGTTGAGAATCCGCAATCGCGGGTAGGTGGCCTTCAGGCCGATATTCTTGAGATTCTGGGAGTTGTCTGACATGAATCGTAACCCCTTGGTGAAGCGCCGGAGCTGTGGCGCGTGGGTCGGTGGCTACCGGCCTGTATGTTTCTTTGCTGCATGCATTCGCAGCACAGTGGCTTCGCTATGATATATTTTTTCCCTTCATAAGAGAACGGCGCGAAGCAAAAGCACCGGCCAACCGTTCATGTTTTCTCTTTTTTAAGGCGACCCATGCGTCCGATTTCCATTTCCGTCGTTCTTGCTGCCAGCCTGATGCTGGCGGCGTGCGCGAGTGACTCCTTCTTCTACCCGCATCGTATTGACGTTCGCCAGGGCAATTACGTCGATCAGCGTATGGTGTCGCAACTTCGGCAGGGGATGACGCGCGAACAGGTGCGTTACGTGCTCGGCTCGCCGCTGGTGGTCGACATGTTCCGCACGGATCGCTGGGACTATGCCTACCGGTACACCGAAGGCTGGGGCGAGACGCAGAAGCGTAATTTGAGCCTGTACTTCGTGGATGACCGTCTGGACCGCGTCGAAGGCGATGTTGTCGCCCAAGGTGAAGAGGTGGAGGGCAGTGAAGGTGCCGCCATCGAAGAGCGTAACCGCGTGGTGGTGATACCGCCGGCCGAATAAGAGTTTCAGAATTTTTGTTGATGGTGGCCGTAGTGGTTGAGGTCGCCTTACCGTTAATCAGGATGTTGAAGACATGACCAAACGCCGCATTGCGATCGCCGGCGCGTCCGGCCGCATGGGACGCATGCTCGTCGAAGCCACCTTGGCCGATCCCCACGCCGAGCTTGTGGCCGCTTTCGATCAGCCGGGAACGCCTTTCATTGGCCGGGACGCGGGCGAGTTTTCAGGCGCCTACTGTGGCGTGACGATCACGGACGACGCGCACGCGGCCATCGCCAAGGCCGATTGCGTGATTGATTTCACCCTTCCGGAAGCTACACGAGCTCATCTGGAGATGGCGGTTCAATCGGGTTGTGCTGTGGTGATTGGCACCACTGGATTTGATGCTGCCGGCAAGGCGGCCATTGCCGCTGCGGCGGAGCGTGTGCCGGTTGTGTTCGCGCCGAACATGGCAGTGGGCGTGAATGCGGTGTTTCGCCTGCTCGAAACAGCCGCGCAAATTCTCAATTCAGGCTATGACGTTGAAGTCATTGAGGCGCATCATCGCAACAAGGTCGACGCGCCTTCGGGCACCGCCTTGCGCATGGGCGAGATTGTTGCGCACGCGCTCGACCGTAATCTGCAGGATTGCGCGATCTATGGGCGTAAAGGCGTGACCGGCGTGCGTGACGATGAAACCATCGCTTTTTCGACCATCCGAGGTGGGGATGTGATTGGCGACCACACCGTGCTGTTCGCGGGGATTGGTGAGCGCATCGAGATCACGCACAAGTCGGGCGGACGCATGCCGTACGCGCAAGGAGCGTTGCGTGCGGTGCATTTCATTGCGGGGCGCGAAAAGGGTTTGTTCGACATGCAGGACGTGCTCGGCTTGCGTAGCTGAAAATCGCTGCTTTCGATTGCGCGGTTATCGCGCCTACGCTATAATCTGCCGGCTTAAACAGCGGGATTGGTCGAGCGGGCCTGTCCCGTTTTTTTCACATCTGGGCCGGCGTTCCACAAACTCGTCGTGCCTGGCCACCAGCTGACCCAGGAGTTTTCGTGACTGCATTTCCGTCTGCCGTATTGGCCCTTTCCGACGGTACAACTTTTCACGGCAAGGGGTTTGGCGCGATCGGTAGTACCGTAGGCGAGGTGGTATTCAATACCTCGATGACCGGCTACCAGGAAATCTTGACCGATCCGAGTTATTCCCACCAGATCGTCACCTTGACCTGCCCGCATATCGGCAACGTGGGGATCAATGCCGAAGATGTTGAAGCGGAGGGCGTGCAAGCCGCGGGTCTAGTGATTCGTGATCTGCCGCTGCTCGTTTCCAATTTTCGTTCCGAGCGTTCGCTGGATGCCTACCTGCAGGACGAAAATATCGTCGCCATCACCGGTATCGATACGCGTCGTCTGACCCGCCTGTTGAGAGAAAAAGGCGTACAGGCTGGCTGCATCGTCACCGCCCCGGCGGGTGAGGAACCCGACGTCGAGGCCGCGATTGCGGCGGCACGCGCGTTTCCGGGGCTGACCGGGATGGATCTGGCAAAAATCGTCTCGCGCACCGACCCGATCGAATGGACCGAAGGTGAATGGACGCTCGGAAAAGGGTACGACACCCTGGAAAATCCGCGCTTCCATGTGGTTGCCTACGATTTCGGCATAAAACGCAATCTTCTGCGCATGCTCGTTTCGCGTGGCTGCCGCGTGACCGTGGTGCCGGCGTGGACGCCGGCTGCGGACGTGCTGGCGATGAATCCGGATGGTGTGTTCCTCTCCAATGGACCGGGAGATCCGGCAGCGTGCGACTACGCGATTGAGGCGGTGCGGGAAATTCTCGCGCAACGCGTGCCCATCTTCGGCATTTGTCTGGGGCATCAATTGCTGGCGCTGGCTTCCGGTGCGCGCACCCAGAAAATGAAGGCGGGTCACCACGGTGCGAACCACCCTGTGAAGGATCTGGATTCCGGTCAAGTGCTCATTACCAGCCAGAATCATGGTTTTTCGGTCGATTCGGAGAGCCTGCCGGACGTTCTGCGCGTGACGCACGTGTCGCTGTTCGACGGATCGAACCAGGGGGTTGAACGCACCGATCTTCCTGCATTCTCGTTTCAGGGTCACCCTGAGGCGACACCTGGCCCGCAAGACGTCTCTTATCTTTTTGACCGCTTCGTGAGCATGCTCGAGGCTGGCACCAAGTAATTCGATGGCCGCCCACAAAGCTGCCATCTTCAAACGGAAATACCGAGGTCACTGATGCCCAAGCGCACAGATATCCAGAGCATTCTCATCATCGGCGCAGGCCCGATCGTGATCGGGCAAGCATGCGAATTCGACTATTCCGGGGCGCAGGCCTGCAAGGCGCTGCGTGAGGAAGGGTACCGGGTCATCCTGGTCAATTCGAATCCGGCGACGATCATGACCGACCCGGAAACGGCTGATGTAACCTATATTGAGCCGATCACCTGGCAGGTGGTCGAGCGCATCATCGCCAAAGAACGTCCGGAGGCGATATTGCCGACGATGGGCGGCCAGACCGCGCTTAACTGCGCGCTGGATCTGGCAAAGCACGGCGTACTCGAGAAATACGGCTGCGAACTGATCGGGGCTTCGCGCGAGGCGATCGACAAGGCCGAGGACCGTCTCAAGTTCAAGGACGCGATGACGAAGATCGGCCTGGGTTCGGCACGCTCTGGAATTGCGCACAGCATGGAAGAGGCGCTGCAGGTACAAGGCGGGATCGGCTTTCCGGTGATCATTCGTCCGAGCTTTACATTGGGCGGCGCTGGTGGCGGTATCGCTTACAACATGGAAGAGTTCGAGGACGTGTGCAAACGCGGCCTTGAAGCGAGCCCGACCAACGAGCTGCTGATTGAAGAATCCCTGCTGGGCTGGAAAGAATTTGAGATGGAAGTGGTCCGCGACAAGGCGGACAACTGCATCATCGTCTGCTCGATCGAGAACCTCGATCCGATGGGCGTGCACACCGGTGATTCGATCACCGTTGCGCCGGCGCAGACGCTGACGGACAAGGAATATCAAATCTTGCGCAACGCCTCGATTGCGGTGCTGCGCGAGATCGGCGTGGATACGGGCGGCTCCAACGTCCAGTTCGCGATCAACCCTGAAGACGGTCGCATGATCGTCATCGAGATGAATCCGCGCGTGTCGCGCTCGTCCGCCCTGGCATCCAAGGCCACCGGCTTTCCGATCGCCAAGATCGCTGCAAAGCTGGCCGCCGGATACACCCTGGATGAGCTGAAAAACGACATCACCGGTGGCGTGACGCCGGCCTCGTTCGAGCCGTCGATCGATTACGTCGTCACCAAGATTCCGCGTTTTGCATTCGAAAAATTTCCGCAAGCACCAGACCGCCTGACGACTCAGATGAAGTCGGTCGGCGAAGTCATGGCAATGGGGCGTACATTTCAGGAATCGTTCCAGAAAGCGTTGCGTGGGCTGGAAGTGGGCGCGTATGGACTCGACGAGATCGAGGCGGACCGTGAAGATCTCGACAAGGAGCTGATCGATCCGGGTGCCGAGCGCATCTGGTACGTGGGCCAGGCGTTCCGCGAAGGTTATACGCGTGAACAGCTCTTCAATCTGACGAAGATCGACCCGTGGTTTCTTGCTCAGATCGAAGACATCGTACTGACCGAAAAGAGTCTGGGCGGGCGCTCCCTGAAAGCCGTTGGTAAGGACGAGTTGCGCACGCTGAAGCAAAAAGGATTTTCCGACCGTCGCCTGGCGAAACTGTTTGGCGCGAGCGAAACGGATGTGCGTTTGCATCGCCATGCCCTGGGCGTGCGCCCGGTGTTCAAGCGGGTGGATACCTGCGCGGCGGAATTCGACACGTCGACCGCCTACCTGTATTCAAGCTACGAAGAAGAATGCGAGGCGCGGCCCACCGACAAGAAGAAGATCATGGTGCTTGGCGGCGGTCCGAACCGCATCGGCCAGGGCATCGAGTTCGACTACTGCTGCGTACACGCCGCGCTGGCACTGCGCGAAGATGGTTATGAGACCATCATGGTGAACTGCAATCCGGAAACCGTCTCCACCGACTATGATACTTCGGATCGCCTGTATTTCGAGCCGATCACGCTGGAAGACATTCTCGAAATCGTCCACGTGGAGCAGCCGGTCGGCGTAATCGTGCAATTTGGCGGCCAGACGCCGCTCAAACGTGCGCGTGCCCTGGAAGCCAATGGCGTGCCGATCATCGGCACGACTCCCGACATGATCGACGCGGCGGAAGACCGCGAACGCTTCCAGCAGCTGCTCAATGATCTGGGATTGAAGCAACCCCCCAACCGCACCGCTCGTACGCCTGAAGATGCCGTGCGTCTTGCGGCCGAAATCGGTTATCCGCTGGTCGTGCGTCCCAGTTATGTATTGGGCGGGCGCGCGATGGAAGTTGTGCATGAGCAACGCGATCTTGAGCGTTACATGCGTGAAGCGGTCAAGGTCTCGAACGAATCGCCGGTGTTGCTGGATCGCTTCCTCAACGATGCGACCGAGGTGGACGTCGACGCCTTGTCGGATGGGAATCAGGTCATCATCGGCGGCATCATGGAACACATTGAACAGGCGGGCGTGCACTCCGGCGACTCGGCCTGCTCGTTGCCGCCGTATACCTTGTCTTCGAGTCTGCAGGACGAGCTGCGTCGCCAAACCGAAGCCATGGCCAAGGGTCTTAACGTATGTGGCCTGATGAACGTGCAGTTCGCCATTCAGGGAGAAGGCGACGAGGCGGCCGTGTATGTGTTGGAAGTCAACCCGCGAGCCTCGCGTACCGTGCCGTTCGTCTCCAAGGCCTGCAGCCTGCCGCTGGCCAAGATTGCCGCCCGTTGCATGGTGGGGCAGAGCCTGGCCAGCCAAGGGGTGACCGGCGAAATCGTGCCGAAGTATTATTCGGTCAAGGAAGCGGTCTTTCCGTTTGTGAAATTTCCCGGGGTCGATACCATTCTTGGCCCCGAAATGAAATCCACCGGTGAGGTGATGGGCGTGGGCCGCAGCTTTGCTGAAGCCTTCGTCAAATCACAGCTCGCCGCAGGGGTGCGCCTGCCAGAGCAGGGCACGGTTTTTATCAGCGTCAAACCGGCGGATCGGCCGGGTGCGATCGAAATTGCGCGCACGTTGCATGAGCTGGGCTTCAGCCTGATTGCAACGCGCGGCACCGGTGGCGCGCTGGAAAGTGCCGGACTGCCTGTGCGGTTGATCAACAAGGTTACCGAAGG
>DATGNI010000062.1:0-18497 GCA_035306825.1 Azoarcus sp.
TTCATCCCTTCCCGCACGGTCCGCCCAGGTGCCGCGAACAAAGGGGAAAGTGTTATAATCCCGTGCTTTATCCGCCCCTTTTCCGAGGACCAGATCTTGCCCCTCGCCATCCAGCCCCCGCTCGAAATCGGCACCTTCCATCCGCCGCGTCGCATTCTGCTCGGCCCCGGCCCGTCGGACATTCATCCGCAGGTCAAATCCGCGTTGGGTCAGACCGTGATCGGCTATCTCGATCCGGTTTTCGTATCGATGATGGAAGAGCTCAAGACGCTGATGCGCTATGCTTTTCAGACCAACAATCCGCTGACCTTCCCGATCTCGGGGCCGGGCTCGGTCGGTATGGAAACCTGCTTCGTCAACCTGGTCGAACCCGGTGACAAAGTCATCATCTGTCGCAACGGCGTTTTCGGCGGTCGGATGATCGAGAACGTTGAACGCTGCGGCGGCTCCGCTATCGTCATCGAAGAGGAATGGGGCCTGCCGATCGATCCGCAGAAACTCGAAGACGCGCTCAAGGCCAATCCGGACGTGCGTCTCGTCGCTTTCGTGCACGCTGAAACCTCGACTGGCGCGCAATCCGACGCGCAAGCACTGTGCGACATCGCACGTCGCCATGATTGCCTGACTATCGTCGACACCGTGACTTCACTCGGCGGCACCCCGGTGCTGGTCGACGATTGGGATGCGGATGCCGTGTACTCCGGCTCGCAGAAATGCCTGTCGTGCACGCCAGGCTTGGCGCCGGTGACCTTCTCCGAGCGCGCAATCGCCCGCATCAAGGCGCGTAAAACCCCGGTGCAGAGCTGGTTCATGGATCTGAATCTGGTGCTCGACTATTGGAGCGCCACGCAGCGCACCTATCACCACACCGCCCCGGGGAACAGCCTGTATGGCCTGCATGAAGCGCTCCGCCTGCTCGCCGCGGAAGGGCTGGAGAATGCCTGGGCGCGTCATCAACGTCATCATGAAGCGCTCAAGGCCGGGCTTGAAATCCTCGGCCTCGAATTCGTTGTCCCGGAAGGAGCGCGTTTGCCGCAGCTCAATGCGGTCCGTATCCCCGAGGGCATCGATGACCAAGCCGTTCGCCTCGCGCTGCTCAACGAATACGCGGTCGAAATCGGCGCCGGCCTTGGCCCACTCGCAGGCAAAATCTGGCGCTTTGGCCTGATGGGCTACTCAGCGCGCGAGGAAAACGTGCTCGGCGCCTTGTCCGCGCTGGAAATGGTGCTCGCCGCCAACGGCATGAAGGTCGATCAGGGCGCCTCAATCACCGCAGCCCAGCGCGTGCTCGCGCACCATCACCACGTGCCGGCGTCTTCCGTCTGAGCCTTGCCGTACGTGTCGGACGGTTACGACAACGTCCGATACGAAACGGGTTGATCGTTTGGGTTTGAGCCCGTCTTGCTCTTGATCGTCTTCAACGGACCCGACCTTCAACATTGTCTCGGCACAAAAAAACGTCACGCAATTGCGTGACGTTTTTCATTTGACGAGCGGACGCAGCCGCTCGCTGTCGCCGTTACATCCGTTTGATCATCGCATCGCCAAAGGCCGAGCACGAAATTTCCTGCGCGCCTTCCATCTGGCGAGCAAAGTCGTACGTGACCTGCTTGTCGGCAATCGCTCCTTCCACACCTTTGATGATCAGGTCTGCGGCTTCGCGCCAACCCAAATGACGCAACATCATTTCCGCGGAAAGAATTTCCGAACCCGGGTTGACCTTGTCCTGACCGGCATACTTCGGCGCAGTCCCGTGCGTGGCCTCGAAGCATGCGCACTCATCCGAAACGTTCGCACCCGGCGCAATGCCGATGCCGCCCACCTGCGCAGCCAGCGCGTCGGAAATATAGTCGCCGTTGAGGTTGGTGGTGGCAATTACATCGTATTCGGCCGGGCGCAGCAGAATTTGCTGCAGGAAAGCGTCGGCGATCACGTCCTTGACGACGATCTCCCCGCCGCCATTCGGGTTCTTGAATGAGTGCCACGGGCCGCCATCCAGCGGGGTCGCGCCGAATTCATCACGCGCGATCTCGTAGCCCCAATCCTTGAAGGCCCCCTCGGTGAACTTCATGATGTTGCCTTTGTGCACCAGGGTCACCGATGTGCGATTGTTGTTCACCGCATAGTTCAGCGCAGCGCGGATCAGGCGCTTGCTGCCTTCGACCGACACCGGCTTGATCCCGATCGCCGAAGTTTCCGGGAAACGGATGTTCTTCACTCCCATTTCGTTGCGCAGAAACCCGACCACTTTCTTGGCTTCAGCCGAATCGGCCGCCCATTCGATGCCTGCGTAGATGTCTTCGGTGTTCTCACGGAAAATCACCATATCGACCAGATCCGGACGCTTCAGCGGCGAGGGCACACCGGTGAACCAACGCACCGGACGGATACACTGATACAGATCCAGACGTTGGCGCAGCGCAACGTTGAGCGAGCGCATGCCACCGCTGACCGGGGTCGTCATCGGCCCCTTGATGGACACTGAATACTCGCGCAATGCCTCGAAGCTCTCTTCCGGGAACCACTGATCGGGGCCATATACGCGGGTGGCTTTCTCACCGGCATAGACTTCCATCCAGTGGATTTTCCGCTCTCCACCATAGGCTTTGTCGACCGCTGCATCAACGACTTTCATCATCACCGGGGTAATATCCGCCCCGATCCCGTCCCCTTCAATGAACGGGATGATGGGATTGTTCGGTGTTGGCTGCCCCGGGACGATCTTCTGCCCACCAGCGGGCACCTGGATCTTGGATGCGCTCATAGTGACTCCTGAATGTGAATACGCGTCGCGGGCATAATGAAACGGTCGCATCAAACGACGATGAAAACCGCTGAGAGACGGGGAAGATAACCCTCCGGCCGGCCGCGCGACAGCAATCGCAATGAGCGACTGCCTGCCCGGTATTATGGTGGAAATGCGCGTTTTCTGGAAGTCTTGTAAAAGACATGTTTTGTCTGGACGCGGACCGCGGGCCGTATTTCATGCGTTGCAAACGCTGTAAAAACCACGCATGCGGCGGCGACTCCGTTTCGGCCGCCGCTCTTCTGTCACGCAAACGTTTCGGGCGCCGACGCAATGGGCAACGTGACCGTCGCGACCAATCCGCCTTCCGGATGGTTGTTCAACGCCACGCTCCCTCCTTGGCTGTGCAACAAATTCCGCACAATCGCCAAGCCCAGGCCGGTACCGCCCGTTTCGCGGTTGCGCGAGGATTCGATCCGATAAAACGGCTCGAAAACCTTCTCCAGCTCATTTTCCGGCAAACCCGGCCCATGATCGCGTACAGACACGACAACATGCCGCGCCTCGCGCTTCAGGGTGATGTCCACGTTTCCGCCGAATTTCGTGCCATTCCCGATCAGATTCCACAGGGCGCGCCGCAACGCATGGGCTCGCGCAAGGCACGATACCCCCGTCTCACCGCTCAAGCTCACCTGCCAGCCCATGTCTTCGGCGTCGCCACACAAGGCCGCAAGCAATCCGTCAATATCCACCGCCTGCAATGGCTCACCGCCTTCGCGGCTGCGCGCATAGTCCAGGCCTTCCCGGATCAACACCCGCATGGCATCCAGATCAGCAATGAATTTTCCGCGCAACGTCTCATCATCGATCAGTTCGGTGCGTAAACGCAGGCGCGTCACCGGTGTTTGCAGGTCGTGTGAAATCGCCGCGAGAATGCGGGTGCGCTCCTGAATGTGGTCGCGAACGCGCGTTTGCATCTGATTGAAGGCGCCCGCCGCCTGCGCCACTTCGAGCGGTCCGCTGGTATCCAGCGGAGGACTGCTCTCAGGCGCTTCGCCAAGCTTGCGGGCGGCTTCCGTCATGCGCGACAGCGGTCGCGTGGCAAGTCGTACCGCAAACCAGGTCAGAATCAGCACACCGCCAACCAGCGCCGCCAGCGAGGCGATCAATTGCCCCAACGGCGGCAAACGGAATTCCGGCGCCGGCGGGATACCGGGCAGACGCACGCGCAACGGACTGCCATCAGCCAGATTGACCGTCACCCCCAGACTGGCCCGATGCGGGTTCTCGCCACGCGGGATGATGTAGAGCGTCGGCTCCCGCCCCGGCATTGCGTCTTTCAGCGCCGCCTCCAGCGGATGCGCCCGGGCCGGTGGTTCGGCGATATCCGGAAGTGGTCGCAAGGTCAGATGCAGGCGGCGCCGGCTCAGTTGCTCAAACCACGGCTCACGCTCCTCTGGTGCCAGTCGGTCAAGAACATTGGCGGCCGACGCGATTTCCTGCGCAACGCTCTCGAACAGCGCCGTTCGACCGATCCGGTCACGTTCGCCTACAAACAACACGAAACTCACCGCCAACACCAACGTGATGCCGAACAGCCAGATGAGCATCAAACGCGCGAACAGGCTGCGCGGTAGCCAGCTCATTGCGTCGCCTCGTCAGTCGTCACCTCGCACGACAGTACATAGCCTTCGTTGCGCACGGTTTTGATGATGCCGGCTTCGCGCGCGTTGTCGCCCAGGCGTTGCCGCAAGCGACTCACGGTCAAGTCGATCGAACGGTCAAAGGCATCGGCTTCGCGTCCGCGCGTAAGCTCCATCAACTGATCGCGCGACAGAATACGTTGTGGGTGCGAGAGAAAAACGCTCAGCATGCGATATTCCGCACCGGACAATGACACCACCGTGCCCTGCGGATCCAGCAAGTGACGATTGACGGTGTCGAGCTGCCAGCCGGCAAAGTGCAATGCACGCGCCTTGCTCACGTCTCTGCCGGCCTCAAGATTGGGAGGCAATGCGCGGGTACGACGCAGGATCGACCGCACTCGCGCATACAGTTCGCGCGGCACGAAGGGCTTGGAAAGATAATCATCAGCGCCCATTTCAAGGCCGATGATGCGATCCATGTCTTCGTCCCGCGCGGTCAGCATCAGCACCGGAAGATTGGCATGCGGGCCATCCGAGGCACGCAGATCACGACACAGGGTAAGGCCGTCATCGCCCGGCATCATCACATCCAGCACGATCAGGTCGATGGCTTGACGCATCAACTCCGTTTTCATCTGTTTTCCGTCGGCGGCGGTGGTGCAGCGCAGCCCCTGTTTTTCCAGATAATCGGCCAGCAAACTGCGGATTTCCCGATCGTCGTCGACAATCAGGATATGGTCTTTGCGACTCGTCATCAGCATTCTCCTTGGCTCGCATGGTACGTCTGACACGGCATGGTTTTGTATCTCAACGTATCGCTCTCCGTCTTTGAGACACGAGGGTTCAATATCCGGGGGTTTCGGACAAATTCCATTTACATCTGCCTGTTGCAATACACCTGTCGTCTCATATTTCGAGACGGTTTCACCTCGAAGGAGAAAAACCATGCAGACCTGGATGAAAAGTACTCTCGTAGTCTCCATGTTCGCTGCCGGAACGCTCGGTGCGGGAACGGCTCTTGCGCATGACGACAAAGACCAGGACCACACTCCGCGCGGCGAAGCTCGCGGTCACGAGGTTTCTGCAACAGAAATGCAGGAGCGCATGGCCAGGCATCACACAGAAAGAATGGAAAGGCTGGAACAGGCGCTGCAACTGACCGAAGACCAGCAAGACGAGTGGGAAGACTTTAAAGAGGCGATGGCCGAACGGCACGAACGTGCAGGCGAACGCATCGCGCAACGCGCCAAGCAGGGCAAGCCGGAAACTGCGATCGAAGGCCTCAAGCTGATGGAAGAGCGCGCCGAGATCATGCAGGAAGAGGCAGAGGAGACCCGCGAAGCGGTCGAAGATTTCTACCCACACCTGTCGGATGAACAAAAAAAGGCGTTCGACAAGGAATTCACCTACTCCAAGCATAAACACCACAAGCAACACCGTTCCGGCGGAGAAAAGAACCGGCCGGCCGCGTCGCAAGGTAATTGATACTTCTCCAACAAAGAAGCCACCGCTTGCGGTGGCTTCTTTGATTTCAGACATCGCGCTTCACGCGAGACCTCTTTCAGGCGCACGCACCGTTGCACGCAGCAGTGCGATCAAGAATGCGCCGGATGTCAGGACATCCCCGGATTTCCGCCCATCCCTTTCAGTTGAGGCAGGTTGATCTCAAGTTGGCGAACCACTTTGCGGCTTCGCAGGTGATCGGCCACCACATCCCATACGGGTGGCCCGGCCTCACGCGCAGCTTCCGAAACCGGCGCCCATCCGGCCACCCGGTAGATTTTATCGGCCTCGATCGGACGATCTCCCAACCGCATGTCACGAATACGATTGCCCATCGTCGCCTGCGGGTCGCACACGTAGTGCATGCCGCCCACCCGCACCATGTCCCCGCCCTGTTGATAGTACGGATCGGGGTTGAACAGGTTGTCACAGACATCTTCGAGCACCGTCTTGATCTGTTCGCCATTCATTTCCGTAACCGTCGTCCACGGATACGTGATGGCCGTCTGATCCATCAGGTCTTCCATGGTGATGGTCTCGCCCGGCAGCAGAGACGGGCCCCAGCGAAAGCCGGGAGAAAATGCGATCTCGGTATCCAGCTCGCTTCTCAGCGCATCGAGGATGAGCTGATCCCACGAACCGTTGAAGCTGCCGCGCCGGTACAGCAAGCCTTCGCTCACGGCGAGCGGCTCCGTAAGCTGTTCAAGGAAGGGCTCGCGCACCGTGTCGATATGAGCCTGCATTTCCGGGTCAGCCGGCAATAGATTGGCAAAGACCGGTATCAGTCGATACCGCACGTCGCGTAGCTGGCCATCCCGCACATCGCAGTCCAGCACACCGAGAAACTTTCCGTTGGAGCCGGCATTCGTCACCAATGTCTTGCCGCCCGGATTCTCGACCGTGGTGGGCACCGGCACGCCATCATGAGTGTGACCGCCGAGGATGACGTCAATCCCGCTCACGCGAGTGGCCATTTTGAGATCCACGTCCATGCCGTTGTGAGACAACAGCACCACCAGCTGCGCTCCTTCGGCGCGGGCAGCATCCACGGTTTCCTGCATTTCGCGTTCACGAATGCCGAAGCTCCATTCCGGCACCAGCCAGCGCGGATTGGCGATCGGCGTATAGGGAAATGCCTGGCCGATGATCGCCACCGGCACACCGTTGATTTTGCGCATCACATACGGCTTGAACACCGGATCTTCGAAATCGGTGGTGCGTACGTTTTGCGCGACGATGTCGATGTGGCCGGCAAAGTCGTTTTCTTCGACCTCCTTGACCCGATCCGCGCCGAAGGTGCTCTCCCAATGCAGGGTCATGACGTCTACGCCCAGCAGGCGTGCCGCATCAACCATGTCCTGCCCTTTCGTCCACAGCGAGGTGGCCGAACCCTGCCAGGTGTCACCGCCGTCGAGCAGTAGCGCGCCCGGGCGGCTGGCTTTCATGCGTTTGACCAATGTCGTCAGATGGGCAAAACCACCCACCTTGCCGTAGGTGCGCGCGGCTTCGACAAAATCGAGATGCGTAAAGGCGTGCGCTTCAAGCGTACCCGCCGGAATGCCGAAATGACGCAACAGATGCTCGCCGACCAGGTGCGGTACGCGTCCGGCCATGTCGCCGACGCCCAGATTGATATCGGGCTCACGGAAATGCACGGGCAGCAACTGTGCGTGACAATCGGTCAGATGCAACAGGCTCACGTTGCCAAAAGCCGGGAGATCGTAAAGCGTTTCGGCGCTTTTCGCCGCTTGTGCGAAATCGCTCGAGAGCGACATTCCGCCCGCAGCGGCAACAGCGAGAACATGCAAAAATTCACGGCGGCTGAGCGACATGGCAATCCTGTTTCTCGAGTACGAGGGAAGAGTTCGTCCCGCGTCCAATTGCGACGCGGGAACGAGTGTGCCCAGACGTGTCACTTCACCTCAGAACACGCGGGCCGCACACCACTGTGTGCCTGCGGCTTATTTGTTGACCGGCGACTCCGGGTCAAACAAATAGGCCATTACGTGGCGGATCTGCTCCTCGGTGAGGATGCCATTGAAGCCGTTGCGCGGCATGTCGCTGCACACGTTATAGGCCTTGGCGTTATAGATCTGTCCCCACGTGTATTTGACGATCTCATCGGAACGGCCGCGAATTTTCGCATACCCCTGCAAGTTCACGCCGATCGTGCCGTAGGACATCTCTGCCGGGTCGAGCCCGTGACAGTTGTAGCAACCCCCACCATTGGGCACCTCCGGGTCGTCACGCCAGGTCATGCCCCGACCGCTGAAAGCGATCTTGTGGCCTTCTTCCCAGTCACCGCCTTCCCAGTAATCACCATCCGACGGCCACTGGATGGTTTCCATCTGCGCCTGCCGGAGCTTCTCTGCAGTCGCCTGATCCATGGCATCCGGCTGCGAGCAAGCCTTCTGGACTTCGTCCTGCTCCATGCGATCCATCGTCGCCTGGCCGTGAGGCTTGAACGAGGACTGAATCATTTCGTCGAAACGCTCATCAGCCAACGCCACACTCGCGCACAGGGCCAACGGCGCAATCATCCACTTTTTCATCGTCCTTCCTCCTCAGCGCTTCGCAGACGGCGCATTCATCGTGCCGCCGTTGGCTGTGCCGGCCATGTAGGTCGACAACGCTATCGTGACTTCCGATGCATAGATCGGTTCGGCTACGCGCTGCTGACGAAAGCAGTCCCACAGGCGATGTTGCATCGTCCAGAATTGCGAATTCGATACACGATACGCGGGCCATGAACCCCAGCCTGCCGCCGCACCTTCCTGCGTGGTGAGGTTGGGCAAATCCTGCATGCGAATACGTTTTCCATCGGAGGAGTGACAGGTGGAACAGGCGAAGTCCATCGGTCCGGCGCGGTAATAGAAGGCTTGTTTGCCAAGCTCATACATTTCCTTCACCTTGGGATGGTCGAGATCAACCGCAATGGTGTCGCCGCGTGACTGCCCCACAACATAGGCGAGGATCGCGCCGAGCTTGCCCCGCTCTCCCTGGCGAAATTTGCCATCGATAATTTCCTCGGAAGGAATGCCCTGCAATGTCTCCATACAGGTCATCAGACGCGATGCGAGATCCTGCACCTTCCCGGTATCTTCGAAATAGCGCGGCATCTGCGCATAAGCGCCTTCGATGACGCCCGGCCCGAGGCCGAGATCGCACTGTTCGAGCGTGGCATTCTTCGGCCCGCGAGCCGTCGTCCACAGCTCCTCGCCTTCCATCTCATACAGTTCCGCCGGATTGCTCTCCTGAATCATTTGTCGATATTGTTCAAGCGCGGCAGCAGTGTCATCCTGCGCTGTCGCCGGCGCAGCAATCGCGATCCCAATTGCCGCCGCCGTCACGGCCACAAGCTTGTTCTTCTTCATTTGTCTCCCCTCGGTCCTTGCGCAGGCTCGCTCCGCCTTATCCGCGGATTTCAACCTGATCGGTTCGCGACTCGCCTTCGTTGTCTTTCCAGCTGACCTCGATGATATCTCCCGGCGCTCCCGCCTTGAACTTGAACGACAGATACGGGTTGGTGGATACCGACGGGCCCATCTCAACGTTGAGTACGACCTTGTCGTTGTGTTTTGCCACCAATTCGGTGATGTAGTGCGCCGGGATAACGTTGCCATCGCCGTCTTTGCGCAGCCCGGTTTCCATCGGGTGCGACATCAATACCCGCACCTCGGTAACGCCGTCGGTGTGACCGGCGCGAATACGCATAGGTCCTGCCATGATGAGATCTCCTTCTCTTTTTTAGGCCAACTCTGAACAGTTTGCATTCCGGACGAAGCCCGCCCGTGCCGGTTTTAACCGCCGCAACCGCCCAGCGTCACCTTGATTTCCTTCTTGTTCATGTAGTACTTGCCGTCGGCCTTGACCAAAGCATAAACGTCCGAAGTCTGGCGCATCTTGATGCGGGTCTGAACCTCCGCCAGCGTGCCTTCGGGCAGGTTGAAGTTGGCCGCGAGTTTGTTCGGGTTTTCTTCGACCAGGATCGACACCACCTCAACGTTCGGCAAATCCGTCGTCACGCCGACCGGCACCACCGCACCGTTCTCTGCAATGTCTGGCGCAATCAACGTTACGGAATCATTCAGCTCCGGGCGCTCAATCCCGAGCGCTTCGAAAACGCCCGCCATCGTGTCGGCTTCAAACAGCTTCGCGTCGCGCGCCAGCGCGGCGCCCGGCGTAATTACGCCGGCAGCCACCAGCATCCCGAAAATTCCCAGCCCGCCCCCGGTCTTGAGGGCATCCCTGCGTTGCGGATTCATTCTGTCACTCCTTTTGCGATCAAACGATCGATTCATTGTGTCGGCGCCCCCGACAGGATCCAGTGGACGAGTTGCGCAAGCTCTTCGTCCTTCAATTGCGTCTGCGGCGGCATCGGCGTACTGCCCCAAACGCCCGTACTGCCCTGGCGGATTCTGCCGACCAGATAGTCTGCAGCGTCCTCTTTTTCACTATAGCGCACCGCAATCTCGGCAAAACCGGGGCCGACGATACGCTCTTCCAAACCATGGCAGATCATACAACCCCCGGCGCGTGCGGTCTGCTCACCCTCAATGACCGGATTTTCCGCAGCCGCCTCACGCTGCGCCGGATCAAGGGTTTGCTGCCCACGCACCGGGCCGATGAGGCGATTCTGCGCCGCCAGATCACCGTGCGAGCCGCGCGCATGATCGGGCATTTCCGATAGCACCTCGACGTTTTCCTTGCAATGTTCCATGCATACAACGTTTTTCACGTCGGGCACGCCGCCGTTGCCAATCCCCCCTTCTGCCGCAGAGGCTCCCGGCCACAGGCCATGGTCTGTCGTCATGCCGTTTCGGTTGGGCATGCGCTGCTGGACTTCGCGGATGGTTTCCTCATCCAGCACATAGTCCATCGGGACGATCCCGGCGAGATTCAACATGTACGCCAGCACGGCGTACACCTCGTCATCGCTCAACGATTTGGGCGAGGTCCACGGCATCGCACGACGAATATAATCGAACAGCGTGGCCACCGTCGGTGCCTTCATCATCGTTGTACGTTGCGGAAAGCTGCGTTCGGCAAGCGCACGCACACGTCCGCTTTGAATGTCCTCTGCCGTGGTGCCGCCAATCAACGGCGTAAACACTTCGTTCGACTCCCCGAACGTGCCGTGACAAAACGCGCACTGCTGTTCCCACAACTCTTCGCCTTCATCCACCGTGCCACGCCCGCGCGGCAACCCGACAAAATCCGGGCGTACATCAATATCCCAGGCCGTCACTTCGTCGGGCGTGGCCTCGCGACCGATCCCGACATAATAATCGAAGCTGCTTGCAACAGCCGAACCAGAGAGCAGCAAAAGCGCCAGCAGGGCGACTCTAGCGTATGTGAACATTGCTCACCTCGCCTGCTTCGCTGATTTTCCAGGACTGGATGGCGTTGTTGTGATAAATCGAGGCCGAACCGCGCACTTCGCGCAACTGTCCGTAACCGGGCTGGACATAGCCGGTTTCATCGACCGCGCGTGATTGCAGAATCGCCGGGCGCCCTTCCCACACCCAGTCACAGTTGAAACGCGTCAGCGCCTTCGGCAACACCGGTTCTTCCAATCGCGCGGGCATCCAGTTCTTGCCGCCATCGACGGAAACATCCACCCGTTCAATCCGACCACGCCCCGACCAGGCCAGCCCCGAGATGTTATGAAACCCCTGGTCGAGCAACACCTGACCACCCGAAGGCGTGGTGATGACCGATTTGCATTCCTGCAGCGAAGTGTACTGACGGTGCAGGCCGTCGGGCATCATATCGACATAGTGAATCGACTCGTCCTTGGTGCCCCAGGGCTGGTCACCGACTTCGATCCGGCGCAACCACTTCACCCAGCTCACGCCTTGCACGCCCGGCACCACCAGACGCAGCGGATAGCCGTTTTCGGGCCGCAGCATTTCACCATTCTGCCCCCACGCGACCAGTACCTCACCGGACTCGACCAATTCCATCGGAATCGTGCGCGTCATCGATGAACCGTCTGCGCCCTCGGCGAGAATATAGCGTCCCCGTTTGAAATCCGCGCCGCACATGTCCAGAAGCACTTGCAGCGGCACGCCGGTAAATTCCGAACAGGAGAGCATCCCGTGGGTATATTGCACCGTCGGCACCGCCACGTTGCCCCATTCCATGCCGGTGTTCGCACCGCACTCAATGAAATGAATGCGGGATACCGGCGGCAGACGCATCAGCTCATCCATCGTAAACACCGCATTGGTGTCCACAAGGCCGTTGATCATCAGGCGATGCCGACGTGGATCGATATCGTGCCAACCCTGATGGTGACGTTCAAAATGCAGGCCGGACGGGGTAATGATGCCAAACAGCCCCTGCAGCGGAGTGAAGGCCACCGACGAACCCGGCACGCGGGTCAGCCCGGGGCTCTGGCGTCGCGCCAAGGCTTTTTCGAATTGTGACGGCAGGCCATACGGCGTGGCGGCCACGGGGCGTCCCAGCGTGGTGGACCATTCCGGCAATTCAAGAATCGCCGGATCACCTTGAGCGGTTTCTGCCCCCGCGCGACCTGCCAGCGTTGCGCCGGCGGCCAGTGCAAAAGCCGAACGCAGAAAGTCGCGTCGGCCGGACGCGACGGCGCGAACCTCCTCTTGCGACAGAAAGTGTTCCGGCGCGGGACGAATACGTCCCGGCCACCCTGACGGTACGCTCATCGTCTGTCTCTCCTTCAGCGCAGTGGATCGATCTGCGCGATCCATCTGATTTATGCGCCTATAAACTCAACATATAATCAAATAACCATATAGTCAATTACCGAAATACTGCGTTTGGCTTTGCCCTCCATGCATTTCGTCATATTCTTGGGGCGAACGGTCATGCATCCCGCAACCTGTGGCGCGTCACTCCGTGACACACAAACCGTCGCCCTTTTTCACACGGAGGATAAACCGTGAAAACACGTCACTTTGCCGCTGCGCTGTGTCTGGCCGGCATCGCCGGACTTGCTGCAGCCCAATACCCACATGCCGCGCGCGATCTCGCCGCCTCCTGTGCCAATTGTCACGGCACGGACGGACGCAGCGTGGGTGGCTCCGACTCTCTTGCCGGCGTTCCCGCCAGCAACACCCTGCAAAAGCTCAAGGCCTTCCGTTCCGGCGAACGCCCGGCGACGATCATGCACCAGATCGCCAAGGGCTACACCCCGGAACAACTTGAACTCATCGCCGACTATTTCGCGGCTCAGGATTGAGCAGGAGAAGACATCATGTTGAAAAGACGTAATTTCCTGAAATCAATCACCGCGCTCGGCGCCGGCGCCCCCTTGCTCGCTCACGCCCAGGGGAAGGAGCTGATGGAAGAGGCGAAACAAGCCGGCAAGACGCTGATACGCGAACTGAGTGGCGTGGCCGACCGTCTTACTGCGAGCTCGCCTCACGTGGTCGTCATCGGAGGCGGCTACGGCGGCGCCACGGCGGCGAAATATCTGCGCATGTGGAGCAACGGCTCGATCCGCGTCACCCTGGTCGAGCAAAACCGCCAATTCGTGTCGTGCCCGATCTCCAACCTGGTTCTGATCGGCGAGAAAAACCTCGAAGACATCACCGTCGGCTACGGCAATCTGAGCAAGAAATGGGGTGTGGACGTCATCACTGACAAGGTCACCAGCATCGACCCCTCCGCGCAGGAAGTCCGCCTCAACCGCGGCGACACGCTCAAATACGACCGTCTCGTACTGTCGCCGGGCGTGGATTTTCTTCCCGAACGTGTGGAAGGCCTCGCCGGCAACGAAGAGCGCATCCCGCATGCATGGAAAGCCGGTCCGCAGACCTCATTGCTGCGTCGCCAGCTCGATGCGATGGAAGATGGCGGCGTGTATGCGCTCCACATCCCGCTCGCGCCGTTTCGTTGCCCTCCCGGCCCGTATGAGCGCATCAGCCTGATCGCCAATTATTTCAAACGGCACAAGCCGCGCTCCAAAGTGCTCGCCTTCGACGCCAACCCGGACATCCAGTCTAAAAAAGGACTGTTCCTGAAGGCCTGGGAGGAATACGGTGACATCATCGAATACCAGCCCAACGCCCGTCTGATGTCGGTCAACGCTCAGAATCTCACGGCCGAAATGGAATTCGACACGATCAAGGCCAACGTACTCAACGTCGTCCCGCCCATGCGCGCCGGCCGGCTCACCGATTTTCTCGGCGTCGAACTCGTCAACGGCTTGTGGGTGGATGTCGATTTCCACACGCTTGAAGTGCGTAACGCACCCAAGGTGCATGTGCTGGGCGACGCCACGCTGTCCGCTCCGGCGATGCCAAAATCCGGTCACATGGCCAATCAGCACGCCAAGGTCGCCGCCGCCGCGATCATCGAGCTGCTCGCCGGTCGAGCGCCCAACCCCACGCCGTTGGTGATGAACACCTGCTACAGTCTCACCGCTCCGGATACCGGCATTCACGTCACATCGGTACACCAGTGGGATCCGGCGGAACGGACCTTCATCCCGGCCGAAGGTGCGGGCGGGGTGTCGGATCAAGGCACTACGCTCGAAGGTCGTTACACGATGTATTGGGCGCAAAACATCTGGGCGGACATGCTGGCCTGAACCGTCTCAACAATCGCCCGGCTTGGTCGGGCGATTGTTGTAATGGCCAAAATAATGCCGTCACACACGTCACCCCCGACGCTCAGGTGCTGCTCAGGTACCCGCTTCCGCTATGCGACATCCGACTGGTCACGCTGCGTCTTGAAACCACTTTCGAAAAACCACCCCGCTCCGTCGCGAAACAAGGCTTCGCGCACGTAGGGTACTGTGGTTTGCGGCAACGTCGCGCGCGTGAACCATTCCTGCGCGTCGCATTTGTCAGCCTCCCGGATCGCCGGCTCGCCCCGCCACTGCGTAGCGCGGAAAAAAAAGTCGATGCGATTGGTGTCGGATTGACGATGCACCACGCCGAGGTAATCCAGATCCTGCGCCGCAACGTGCACGCCGGTTTCCTCGATCAGCTCGCGTATGGCCGTGTCGCGCAATGATTCGCCCTGTTCGACATGACCGCCGGGCAAACTCCACAAACCGTCGAAAAAACCCGTGCCGGCGCGGCGCATCATGAATACCCGGCCTTCGTGCTCGAGCATGACATGCACACCCGTGGGAATTCCGTCGTGCCCACCCATCAGCGCTGTCCGGTGCTGCCGAATCCGCCCTCGCCGCGCTCACTTTCTTCAAACGTATCCACGAAATTGAAGCCGACCTGCAGCACCGGCACCACCACAAGCTGAGCAATTCGCTCCAGCGGCTCGATGACAAAAGACGCATGACCCCGATTCCATACCGACACGAAAATTTGTCCCTGGTAGTCGGAATCGATCAATCCCACCAGATTGCCCAGCACAATGCCGTGTTTATGGCCCAGCCCCGAGCGCGGCAGAATCATCGCCGCCAGCCCCGGGTCATCCAGGTGAATCGCCAGCCCCGACGGCACCAGCGAGGTCTCACCTGGATCAAGCGTCAACGGCTCTGTCAGACAAGCGCGCAGATCCAGCCCCGCCGAACCCTCCGTGGCATAGCCGGGCGGCTGCTCGCGCAGACGTTCATCCAGAATACGAACATCAATCTGATGCATGAAAACTCCTTGAGGTGTCGGTCTAGCGTGCCGCGAGCAGCTGCACGATACGCGCCGTGATCTCGCGCGCAATCTGGTGTTTGGAGGCGCGCGGAAGCGGTGTTCGTCCTTCTGCGTCATACAGCGTCACGACGTTGTCTTCCGTGCCGAAACCGTGCTGCATCAGGTTGCCAACAATCAGCGCAAGCTTTTTTGCTTTCAACTTGCCCATGGCGTATTCGTCGAGATTTTCGCTTTCAGCCGCAAAGCCGACACACAGCGGCGCAGAGTCGCGACCCGCCACCTCGGCAAGAATGTCAGGATTGGGGGTCAGCTCGAACGAGCGGATTTCGCCAGACTTCTTGATCTTCTGGTCGCTCGTCACGGCCGGACGATAATCCGCCACGGCCGCCACGCCCACAAACACGTCCGCCGGCAACGCGGCCAACACGGCTTCGCGCATTTCATTCGCGCTGACCACATCCACCCGTTTGACATTTAACGGCGTCGCCTGCGTAACCGGCCCGGCCACCAGCGTCACATTCGCACCCGCGTGGCGCAGTGCCCGCGCAAGCGCAAACCCCATACGTCCCGAGCTGCAATTGGTGATGCCACGCACGGGATCCATCGCCTCAAAGGTCGGCCCTGCCGTGAGCACCACCCGGCGTCCGGCCAACGGCTTGGGCGCAAAAAAAGCGATCAGATGCTCGAGCAATTCCGTCGGCTCCAGCATGCGCCCCATCCCCGTTTCACCACACGCCTGCTCACCCGCCGCCGGGCCGAACACGGTGACACCGTCCTCAGCCAGTTGCCGCATGTTGCGTCGGGTCGCCGGATGCTCCCACATCTGGCGATTCATTGCCGGCGCAACCAGCAACGGACATTCGCGCGCAAGACACAGGGTACTGAGCAGATCGTCCGCCCGCCCTTGCACGAACTTCGCCAGCACGTCAGCGGTCGCCGGCGCCACCAGGATCGCGTCCGCTCCACGTGTGAGATCGATGTGCGCCATGCTGTTTCCCATGCGCGCATCCCACAAATCGGTCCACACCGGGTGGCCGGACAGCGCCTGAAAGGTCACCGCGGTCACGAAGCGCGCCCCCCCTTCGGTCAGCACCACATGCACCTCGGCGCCCGCGCCGGTGAGCTGACGCACCAGATCCGCCGCTTTGTACGCGGCGATTCCGCCGGTGACGCCGACGACTATTTTCCGCCCAGCAAGTTCTTTCATGCGAAATGAATTACCATGATGTTGTCATTTTCGGAGAGCCCTCATGCCGATCACCGACTGGCCCGCTGATGAGCGACCGCGCGAAAAATTACTCGCACGCGGCGCCGCAACCCTATCCGACGCTGAACTGCTTGCCGTGTTCCTGCGCGTCGGCGTACCCGGCATGAGCGCGGTTGACCTTGCCCGCCGGTTACTGACCCACTTTGGCTCCCTCACCCGGCTGTGCGCTGCATCCGTCGGAGAATTCAGCACCATTCCCGGCATTGGCCCCGCCAAGTATGCCCAACTGCAGGCAGTGATGGAACTGGCAAGACGCGCACTGGCCGAGAAAATGGAAGCGCGCGAATTGTTCGATTCACCCCACGCCGTGCGCGACTGGCTGCGCCTGTCAATCGGCAGCCGTCCGCATGAAGTGTTCATGGTATTGCTGCTGGATGCGCGCAATGCGTTGCTGGAGTCCGTCGAACTGTTCCGCGGAACGTTAACCCAAACCAGCGTGTACCCACGCGAAGTCGTCAAATTGGCGCTCGCGCACAATGCCGCAGCGGTCATTTTCGCCCACAATCACCCTTCCGGCGCGCGCGAGCCCAGCAGCGCTGACGAAAACCTGACCCGCAGCCTCAAGCACGCCCTGGATTTGGTCGACGTACGGGTGCTCGACCATTTCGTCGTCACCGCCCACGCAGAGCCGGTCTCTTTCGCCGAGCGCGGTTTGCTTTGAATCGGCGGCGCCCGATCCTGTCAGACGTGACACAACTGCGCTTTCTATGATTCGGCAATCAGCTCCACGGACTCCTCGTTACAGTTCACCCGTTGCCCCACGCGCAGCTGAGCGCGTTTGCGCGTTTCGACCTTCCCATCCACGCGTACGGCCCCGGCCTCTACCAGCGCATGCGCCTCGCCGCCACTGCCTGCGATGCCCACGGCTTTCAACAATTGATCCAACCGGATGACCTCACCTTTCACCGCAAATTTCGTCACACACTTCCCCTCGGGCGCGTTGGCCCTAAAATATTGTTCATGAACGTACCCGAAATGTCCGCGATCGACGCGGCCATCGCGCGCGCAACGGAGATCGGCGCGCTGCATGCAATTGCGACCGAACAAGCCTTCATCGAGGACAGCGGCATCCGCTTTCTCGTGCGTTGGGCCGCTTCACTTTCCGCCAAAAACGCCGCACGCGAACCGGAGCGACCCGGTGCACCGCCGAAAAGCCCTTTCCTGCCACCGGAACCGGCGCTGACCCTGGGGCCGGCGGGTCCCGAACACCTGATCGTACTCAACAAGTATCCGGTGATTGCACGTCACCTGTTGATCGTCACGCGTCAATACGCAGAGCAAACCCTGCCACCGGATCGAACCGATTTTTCCGCGCTCGCGAGCCTGATGCGAGCGCTCGGCGGGCTCGGCTTCTACAACGGCGGCGAACCGGCAGGCGCCAGCCAGCGCCACAAACACCTGCAATGGATTCCCGAATCTCCCCAGAGCGATTGTCTGCGCAGCATGACCGCAGCATTGCCGGTGGAGGGCGCTCCGCTTGAGGTCGTTACCCATCCGCGCATCAACTGGCGTCATGCCTTCGTGCGTTTGCAGGGTGCAGCCAGCGGCAACCTCCTGTTCGAAGCTTTCACACGTGCGGCGGCGGCCTGCGATCTGCGCGCACACAACCACCATCTGCCGCCCTACAATTTTCTTGCCAACGAAACCTGGATGCTGGTGGTACCGCGCTCACGCGAGCACGCCGAAGGTATTTCGATCAATGCGCTGGGCTTTGCCGGTTCGATGTTCGTGCCCCATCCGCG
>DATGNI010000063.1:0-10845 GCA_035306825.1 Azoarcus sp.
CAGAGCCAGAGCCAGAGCCAGAGCCAGAGCCAGAGCCAGAGCCAGAGCCAGAGCCAGAGCCAGAGCCAGAGCCAGAGCCAGAGCCAGAGCGGTCTCCTTCCGCTGCGGAAGAGGACAAGGTGGAATTGCACAATGCAAACACCACCATCCGCGCGCGGAACATTCGCGGTCTGCGCAGTATCGAAGCGGTTGCCGAAGGTGCAGTGGAAATCGAGCGTGGGGACTTGACGCTCAGCGCGGACGAGGTGATTTATCACGAACTGACGGATGAAGTCAGCGCGGAAGGAAATGTCGTTGTTCTGAGCGGAGAGGATCGAATCGAAAGCCCGCGAGGACACTTCGTCGTGCACGAAAGTGTGGGCGAATTTGAAACGCCCTATTATGAATTCACCACCGTTCGGTCCGATCAGAGAAGCGGGGCCACGCAGGCCGTGGCCGGGCATGGTCGAGCGGAGCGTTTGTATCTTGAAGGCGAGAACCAGTATCGCGCTGAGGCGGGGACCTGGACGACCTGTCATCCAGACAGTGAAGACTGGTATCTCAAGGCCAAAGATCTGCACCTCGACTATGATCGCAATGAAGGCGTGGCGCGAGGCAGTTCATTGGTCTTCAAGGGCGTGCCCTTGGTCTATTGGCCGGGCAACATGCGTTTCCCGCTTGACGAACAACGCCAGTCGGGCTTTCTCGTACCGTCGGTGGCGCTTTCGGACAAGACCGGTTTCGATGTGACCGCACCGTATTATTGGAATATCGCCCCCAACTATGATGCGACCATCGTTCCGCGTTACATGAGCCGTCGTGGTGCGCAGATTGGCGGGGAATTCCGTTATCTCTCGCAGGACTATGAGGGGGAGATACGCGGCGAATGGATGCCGCACGATCGTCAGACGGGCGAATCGCGTGGCCTCGGCGCCATCCAGCACCGTCAGCGTTTCAGCTCGCGTTTGCGCGGGTCGATTGATTACAACGCTGTGACCGATGACGAGTATTTCGAGGATCTCAGTTCGTCTTTGCAGGTTTCTTCGCGTCGTAACCTCTTGCGCCAGGGGCAGCTTCAGTACTCCGGAGGGTGGTGGAATGCCCGGCTGCGCGCACAAGCGTATCAGACCCTGAAAGAGGCCGATGAAACGCGGCGGCGCACCCCTTACCGGCGCTTGCCCCAATTCGAGCTGGAAGCGTATCGCGATGATTTGCCGGGCGGACTGGACTTCATCTTCGAAGGTGAAGCGGTCGCTTTCCGTTTGCCGAATGACGATGATGACACGCGCGTCGAAGGCAATCGTTTTTACGCCTATCCCCAGGTGGCGCTGCCGATCGTGCGGCCGGGGTGGTACATCACGCCGAAATTTGGTGTGCATACCACCCGCTACGGGCTGGACGATCCGCTTCCGGGAGCGGCGGATGGGAGAACCTCGATTTCGCGAACCTTGCCGATCACCACGGTCGATGCCGGCATGACGTTTGAACGCGATACCAACCTGTTTGACAGCGCGTTTCAGCAAACGCTTGAGCCGCGCCTGTATTACGTGCACATTCCCTATCGCGACCAGGATGACATCCCGCGTTTCGATACCGCAAGCTACGATTTTGGGTACGCCCAGCTCTTTTCCGAGAACCGCTACTCTGGTGTCGACCGCATAGGCGACGCAAACCAGATCACCGCAGCGGTGACGACGCGTTTGATCGAGGAAGAATCTGGCGCTGAACGGATGCGCGCGACGCTTGGCCAGCGGTACTATTTTGAAGATCGCCGGGTAGCGCTGACTCCCCGGGAGGCGGAGAATGCATCGAACTTCGCGCGCACCGACATTCTTGCCCAGTTCAGCGGGCGCGTGTCGCAAAGTTTCTCGCTTGACTGGGAAGGGCAATACAGCCCGGAGCACAGCCAGACCCAGCGCAATAACCTGCGCGTGCGCTACCATCCCGAAGAGCACAAGGTGCTCAATCTCAGCTACCGCTATTCCCGGGATGTGCTGCGTGACCTCGACGTGTCGGGCCAGTGGCCGATTACGAAACGTTTGTACGGGGTTGGGCGTGTGACGCGATCCATCGATGAAAACCGCATCACTGAGGCGCTGGCCGGTGTCGAATACGTAAGTCGCTGCGGTTGCTGGGCCATGCGCGTAGCGGCCCACCGTTTCGCGGTTGAAGAAGATGATGAAACCAACGCCTTGTTCTTCCAGCTTGAATTCACCGGGCTGGGCGGGATCGGACCCAGTCCGGTCAATCTGCTCCAGCGTAGTGTTCCAGGCTACGGGATGATCACCGAATCGGTGGAAGACCCGTGGTTCGGACAATGATGATCATGAGCCAGCCTACGATGCAACGATTTCTTTCTTTCTCCCTTCTGTTGATTGCCCTGTTTGCTTCAGGGGCTACGTTTGCGCAGCGGGCAATCCCGGCCGACCGCATCGTGGCGGTCGTCAATGATGAAGTCATTACCGCGTTGCAACTGCGCGAAGAGGTTACCCGGATTGCCGGGCAATTGAGCCAGCAGGGCGTTGAACTGCCGCCGCGACGGGTACTGGAAGAGCAGGTGCTGGATAGAATGATCATTGAACGGGCCCAGATCCAGCTTGCGAAAGAAAACGGACTGAGGGTGGATGAAGCCACGCTGGATCGAGCAATCGCCCGCATTCGCGACAACAACGCGTTGACCGAAGAAGAGTTGCAGGAGGTTCTCCAGCGCGACGGAATTTCCTGGCGGCAATTCCGTGAGGGAGTGCGCAATGAGATTCTGATTTCGCGCGTGCGTGAGCGAGAGGTCGACGGCCAGATCACTGTAACGGATGCCGAAATCGACAATTTCCTGGTCAGCCGACCGGAACAGACCGGGCCGCGCGAAGTGCTTGTGTCGCATATTCTGCTGCGCCTTCCGAGCGGTGCAAGCGACAGCGAGGTGGCTGCGCAGGAGGCTCAGGCAAATGAAATTCTTGAACGACATGCTGCCGGAGAAAATTTCGAACGACTGGCGGTAACCTTCTCCGATGCACCTGACGCGACGGCGGGTGGTTTGCTTGAATGGCGTGCCCCCGAAAGTCTGCCGGCGCTGTTTGCCGATGCGGTTGTCGGCATGTCGAAAGGTCAGGTCTCTGAAGTGCTGCGCAGCTCGGCGGGTTTGCACCTCGTCAAGCTGCTCGATGAACGCGGTGGCTCTGCCGGTCAGACAGTGCGTCAGACAAACGCCCGTCACATTCTCATTCGCGCCACCGAGGTGCTGTCTGACAGCGAAGTCGAAGCGCGGATGCATGCGCTGCGCGAACGTATCGTTGTAGGCGGTGAGAGTTTCGAAGAGCTGGCCAGAGTGCACTCTGACGATCTGTCGGGCGCCCAGGGCGGAGATCTCGGCTGGGTTCTGCCGGGTGATACGGTGCCTGAATTTGAACGTGCGATGGACATCCTTGCGCCGGGCGAAGTCAGCGAGCCGGTACGTTCGCCGTTCGGGTGGCATCTGATTCAGGTGATCGAGCGCCGCAACCAGGATGTCAGCGGTGAATTGCGTCGTGCCGAGGCGCGCAATGCCCTGCGCGAACGCAAATCCCAGGAAGCGTACGAAAGCTGGTTGCTCGAACTGCGCGACAGCACGTACGTGGACAATCGTCTGGACTGGGAATGAACGCGATGCGCCCCGTGATTGCGGTGACCAGCGGGGAGCCGGCAGGGATTGGCCCGGAGCTATGCGCTCAACTTGCACAGGCCGATTTTCCCGCGCGTCTTGTTGTGCTTGGAGATCTCGACCTGATCCGTGCGCGTGCGGCCACGCTTGCGCACACCGTCAGGGTGCGGGAATGGCGGGCGGATGAGCCGCCCGAAAGCGGCGTTGTGGACGTGCTGCCGGTGCCACTCGCCGTACCCAGCCGGGCCGGATACGTGGAGCCGGCCAATGCGCCGCATGTGCTGGCAATGCTGGATCGAGCCATCGATGGCTGCGTATCCGGCGAATTTGCCGCAATGGTGACTGCGCCGGTGCACAAGGCCGTCCTCAACGAAGCAGGCATTTCGTTTTCCGGCCACACCGAATATCTTGCCGAACGTACTGCCACGCCACGCGTGGTAATGATGTTGGTCGGTGGCGGCCTACGCGTCGCGCTGGTCACAACGCACCTTCCGCTGGCGGCCGTGCCGGCTGCCATCACGCCGACGGTGCTGGAAGAAACCTTGCGCATCCTGCATCGCGATCTGGTTGCGCGCTTTGGCCTCCCGGATCCTCGCATTCTCGTTGCCGGTCTCAATCCGCATGCCGGAGAGGGCGGTCACATGGGCCGCGAGGAAATAGAGGTCATCGAGCCGGTGTTGGCCGCCTTGCGTGCCGAAGGCATGCAGCTGGTCGGGCCGCTGCCGGCGGATACGCTGTTCGTGCCGCATGCATTGCAAGACAGTGCGGCCCAGCTGGCCATGTACCACGATCAGGGTTTGCCGGTGCTCAAGCACGCCAGTTTCGGGGGAGGCGTCAACGTAACTCTCGGTCTGCCGATCGTGCGCACTTCGGTTGATCACGGCACTGCGCTGGATTTGGCCGGCACCGGACAAGCCGACCCCGGCAGCCTGTTTGCAGCCGTGGAGCTTGCCATTGACATTGCGGAACGCAGTCGTGTCTGAGCACCGCGCGCGCAAACGCTTCGGGCAGAATTTTCTGTCCGACCCCAATATCATCCGTAATATCGTCGATGCGATCCGCCCGCGACCGGGTGACATCATGGTGGAGATTGGCCCCGGTCTGGGTGCCATGACCACGCCCATCATCGAACGCCTGGGACACCTCAACGTAATCGAAATCGATCGCGATCTGATTGTTCACCTGAAACGTGCGCATTCACTGGACCGACTCACGATCCACGAAGGCGATGCGCTGAAATTCGATTTCGCCTCACTCGGTACGCCCTTGCGTGTAGTCGGGAATTTGCCGTACAACATTTCCACGCCGCTGCTTTTCCATCTGGCCAAGTTTGCAGAGGGCGTGCGCGACATGCATTTCATGCTGCAAAAGGAAGTTGTGATGCGCATGGCCGCCGAGGCGGATACGTCCGATTACGGTCGCCTGTCGGTAATGCTGCAATACCGCTTTGCGATGGAGCGTCTGTTCGACGTTCCGCCGGGAGCTTTCCGGCCTGCACCCAAGGTCACTTCGAGCATTGTGCGCATGGTGCCATTGCCGAGCGAGCGTCCGCGCGCGACGGACGAGGTGCTGTTCGGTCGCATCGTCGCGGCGGCTTTCGGCCAGCGGCGCAAGACGCTGCGCAACACCTTGCGGGAATTTCTTGATGCGGCGGATTTCAAGGCCTTGGACATCGACCCCGGTTTGCGTGGAGAGCGTCTGGCCGTGACCGATTACGTTGCGATCGCGAACCATGTTGCAACCAAGCTGGAAGCCTGATTTGACTGAACGCTAACGAAGCGCCCTCCATGTTTTTTGTGGGTCTGTGCTGTTTCGATGGGTCGAAGAAGGGGTGCAGCATGAGGAACGAACTGGCAATGGTTTAGCGGGGATCCGTCGTCAGGGATTTCAGAAGTTGAGGAAGTGTGAACGAATTCCGGCTGCTCCAGACCCTTCACCGCCTGTCCGTGGCAACACGCGTTTCAACCCGTACGATCCAAGAAGGAATGCACAATGTTCATCTGGCTTTTGGCTGTAACCCTGGCCGTGTCGACAGCAGTTTGCTTCATCGCCACACGCATTTTTGACCGGCCGGTACGTAGCATTCTTACGCGGCTGGTTTCTGAAGAACTGGGCTTCGCCTGGCATCGCTACATCACGTTTGCGATCTATGTCGTGGGAATCTCGGGGGGTGTTCGCGTCTGGGCGCTCGAACGCTACGTCACGCCGCATGCCGGAGGTCAGGAAGTCGTCGAGTTGAATTGGGCGCGGTGGGTGCTGGAAGTCTATCGCAGCATCATTGAGACCTTGCAGGGCATTGCCTGGATGTTGCTGGTGTTCTTTATTTTTGCGCTCATTGCCTATGTGATTCTGCGCGGGTTCGAGATCCGGCAACAGATCAGGCAGTCCCGCGAAAATCCTGAAAAATAACCCCAGCCGACAATATTGTTGCGGCTGGGCACCGCCAAAGGTGTTTAATCCTTTGGGAGAGTGTCGGTCTTTAACAGCGTGTAAGCTGGGCAGCTGCCGACCAAGCCTGTTGCGAGAGGCAGTACGCCCAGCCACGTCCAGGGTGTTCCCACGCCCATCACGGCGAGTGCAATCAAGGCGAGGCCGACGACAATACGGACGGTTTTATCGATCGTTCCAATGTTCTTTTGCATGTCATTTCTCCCCGGAAAAAGATTCCATCGCGGAAAACTCCGCGATCACCGGCGCGTGGTCTGACGGGCGTTCGAGCTTGCGTGGTGCCGGGTCGATGCTGCTGGCAATGCATTGTGCAGTCAGGGGCGGCGTGGTCAGGATATGGTCGATCCGCAGACCGAGATTGCGCCGGAAAGCGCCCATGCGGTAATCCCACCATGAGAAGGTCTGTTCCGGTTGTTCGAACAGCCGGAAGGTATCCTCCAGACCCAGCGCGGTGAGTGCCTTGAAGGCCGCGCGCTCCGGTTCCGACACGTGGATCTGATATTTCCAATCAGGGTGGGCATCGCGATCTTCCGGCGCAATATTGTAATCCCCCACCAGAGCGAGCTTCGGGTGGGCGGCAATCTCGTCTTTGAGCCAATCGGTCAGCGCTTCGATCCAGCGCAGCTTGTAGGCGAATTTCTCCGAACCCACCTCCTGGCCGTTGGGGAAATAGCCGCACACCACGCGTACGCCTCCGACGGTGCCAGCAATGACGCGGGCCTGTTCGTCCTCGAAGCCGGGAATGTTGCGCACGACCTCAATGGCGTTGCTGCGGGTCAGCAGCGCGACGCCATTGTAGGTTTTCTGACCATGAAAGACTGCGTGGTAGCCAGCTTTCTCGATGGCCTCGATCGGAAAGGCGAGGTCTTCGCATTTGAGTTCCTGCAGCCCAAGAACGTCAGGCTTGTGTTCGGCCAGCCAGTCGAGCACGTGGGGCAGGCGGACCTTCAGGGAGTTGACGTTCCAACTGACGATCTTCATGCGGGCACCATTCCATTGTGGCGCAACAGAGCGTCGGCTTTGGGCTCGCGGCCACGGAAGGCCTTGAACGATTCGGCCGCAGGGCGACTGCCACCGACGGAAAGGATTTCGCGCCAGAAACGCTCGCCGGTGGCCGGGTCGAGCACCGTGCCGGCATGGTCGCGCGCTTCCTCGAAAGCTTCGAAGACATCCGCCGACAGTACTTCGGCCCATTTGTAGCTGTAGTAGCCGGCCGCGTAACCGCCCGCAAAAATGTGCGCGAAGCTGTGCGGAAAACGGTGCCATTCCGGCGGCGTGATGACGGCGACTTCATGCCGTACTGCGTCCAGCGTGTCCATCACGCGTGCCAGCGGTACGCGGCCGTTTTCGATGGCGAGTTCGTGGATCTGCAGATCGAACAGCGCGAATTCAATCTGACGAACGGTCTGCATGCCGCTTTGGAAGTTTTTCGCCGCGATCATTTTGTCGAACAGCTCACGCGGCAAGGCCTCGCCGGTGTCGACATGCGCGGTCATGCTGGACACGACATCCCATTCCCAGCAGAAATTTTCCATGAACTGGCTGGGCAGTTCGACGGCGTCCCATTCGACGCCACTGATACCGGCCACTTCGACCTCGTCGATACGGGTGAGCAGGTGATGCAAGCCGTGGCCGCATTCGTGGAACAAGGTTTGTACGTCATCGTGGGTGAGCGTGGCCGGCTTGCCGTCGGTCGGGCCGGAGAAGTTGCATACCAGGTAGGCGATCGGCGTTTGCACTTCGCCGCGCGCGACCATGCGGCTGCGTGCCGAATCCATCCACGCCCCGCCACGTTTGGTCGGACGGGCGTGAAGATCAAGGTAGAAATGGCCGACGGTGGCGTTGTCGCGCTCAATGCGAAAGAAGCGCACATCGGCGTCCCAGGTGGGGGCTTGCTCGGCGATGATGGATACGCCGTACAGGCGCTGGATGACACCAAACAGCCCTTCCAGGACGCGCGGTTCGGGGAAGTATTGCTTCACCTCCTGTTCGGAGAAGGCGTAGCGCGCCTGTTGCAGTTTCTCGGAGGCGTAGCTGACATCCCAGGGTTGCAGTTCGTCGATGTCCAGCTCTTGCGCAGCGAATTCGCGCAGATCATGCAGATCACGTTCGGCGAAGGGTTTGGCCTTGGCTGCCAGATCGCGCAAAAAATCGAGAACCTGGCGGGGACTGTCTGCCATTTTCGGTACGAGCGAAACCTCGGCAAAGCTGGCGTAGCCGAGGAGTCTGGACTCTTCAGCGCGTAGCGCGAGAATGCGCTCGATCAAGGGGCCGTTGTCGAGTTTGCCTTCGCCCTGTTCAGAGGCGCGCGTAGCGTAAGCGCGATACATGCGACGGCGCAATTCGCGGTCGTCTGCGTACTGCATCACCGGCAGAAAAGAGGGCATGTGGAGCGTGAATTTCCAGCCGTCTTTACCTTCTTTTTCGGCTGCGGCGCGTGCGGCGGAAACGACGTCTTCCGGCAGGCCGGACAGCCCGGCTGGATCGGTGATCCATTCAGCGTGGGCGTTGGTCGCATCGAGCAGGTTTTCGGAAAATTTTGCCGCGAGCGCGGACTGCTCTTCTTGAATTTCCTTGAAGCGCGGCTTGTCGGCGTCTGGCAGCTGTGCGCCGGCCAGACGGAAATCGCGCACTTCATTGTCGAGAATGCGTTGGCGCACCGGTGACAGGGTGGCGTACTCAGGACTTTCGCGAAGCGTCCTGTACTTCTCGAACAGAGCGAGATTCTGGCCGATTTCGGCGTAGAAGCCCGAAATTTCCGGCAGCAGTGCGTTATACGTTTCGCGCCACTCGGGGACGTCGAACACGCTGTGCAGGTGGCCGACGATGCCCCATGCGCGGCCGAGACGTTCTCCGCATTGCGTCAGCGGCGCAACGAAACTGTCCCAGGTGGGGGGAGCAGGGTCGGAAATTTTTTCTTCGATCAGACGGCGGTTTTCGTCGATCAATTCACGGATGGCGGGAGCGACGTGCTCCGGGCGGATGGTGTCGAAACGGGGCAGGCCGGTGAAATCAAGCAGCGGGTTGGTCATCTATTCCTCAGACGCAAAAAAGATATCCATGGGTCCGGCGCGGTAGGCGCCGGACCCATGCCTCATTCTAACCGTCTGCCGGCCAGGGTGTTTATAACTCGACCAAATCGCGGTAAGCGTGCCAGCTGGCGTGACCCAGCAGGGGGAACAGCACGATCAGACCGATCCAGGTGACAAAGCCGATCACCATCAAAACCAGAAGGATGCTTGCCCACAGCAACATCGTGAGCAGGTTGGCGGTGACCGCGCGCAAGCTGGTCATCATGGCGGTCACGAAATCGGCGTTGCGGTCGACGAGCATGGGCACCGCAATGAACGAGAGCGCAAACACCAGCGCTGCCAGGGAGCCGCCGATCAGGATGTAAGTGAGGGTGAATTTGATATGGGCAGGATTCAAAAGCACCTGTTGCGCGACGTGCGTGATGCCAATGCCGATACCGTCAGAATTGAGTGCGAATAACGCAAACAGCATTGCGGTGAACCATATCCATGAGATCAGCGTGAGCACCAGAAAGGTGCCCACGCACAAGAGTTGTTCTCTGTTCCGGCGCAGGTTGCGGATTGAACGGATGAAACCGATTTTCGCGCCTTCTTCGTGTTGTCGGGACAGCTCGAACAGGCCCGCTGCGGCAATGGGCCCGATCAACATGAAACCGGAAACCGCCGCGGTGAGGAGGTGCGGCAGGTCGGTGGCCCAAACGAGCACGAGATAGCCAAGGATGGCGTAGAACAGACCCCATGTAAGGCTGGGCGCAGGATTGGCGCGCAAATCCTTCCAGCCTTGGCGTAACCAGACCTGCACGCGCGCCGGTTCAACGTAACGGATAGCCGGCAATCGGAAGTGGCGGTCGAGTGCGTGAAGCGGTCCATTCATAGTGCCCTCCTGTTGACTGCGTGATGGTGTCACGCTTCAAGCATAGAACGCATTCGTGGCTGGATCACGCAAAGCAAATGTTTCAGGGCACGTTCAAACCAGCGAGTTGCCGGTGAGGCGCGTGTACGCCTCGCGGTATTTCTCCGCCGTACGTTCGATGATCTCGACAGGCAACTTCGGGCCCGGTGCTTTTTTGTTCCAATCGAGCGTTTCGAGATGGTCGCGTACGAACTGCTTGTCGAAAGAAGGGGGGTTGGTGCCCTCGCGATAGCGATCGGCCGGCCAGAAGCGCGAAGAATCCGGCGTCAACGCTTCGTCGATAAGGTGCAGGGTGCCGGTCGCGTCAATGCCGAATTCGAACTTGGTGTCGGCGATGAGGATACCGCGTTCGTGGGCGTAGGCGGCAGCCTCGGTATACAGGGCGATTGCGGCATCGCGCGCTTCATCCGCAAGGTCTGCGCCGCCTTTATGGGTGTGGACGAGATGTTGGCTCATCGAGTTTTCGCACGCGGTACGAGCGTGTTCGAAAGAAATGTTCTCGTCATGGTCGCCGACTTCGGCCTTGGTGGCCGGCGTGAAGATCGGGGCGGGCAAGCGCGCCGCCTGAGCAAGCCCGGGAGGCAGGGGGGTGCCGCACACCGTGCCGGTGTCCTGGTAATCCTTCCAGCCAGAGCCGATCAAATAGCCTCGCACGACGGCTTCGATGGGCAACGGAGCCAGACGTTTGACGACCAGCGCTCGACCTTCGACCTGGTCGCGCTCGTCAGGCGCAACAACGCTGGTCGGGTCGATGCCGGTGAGTTGGTTCGGCAGGATGTGGGCGAGTCGCTCGAACCAGAAGGCGGAGGTCGCACTCAATACGCGGCCCTTGTCCG
>DATGNI010000064.1:0-16449 GCA_035306825.1 Azoarcus sp.
GCCATCCGGCCCCACCGCCAACCCTTCGGCCTGCGGCACCCGACGGGAAAGACCGTGCCAACCGCCCCACATCGGCAACACGCTGACTGGACGGCCGTCAGCGGTGTATTCCACCACCAACGCGGATTCGTCACTCAGCAACAGAAGATGCCCGGTTGCATCGTGCAGCGTGAGGGAAGACAGATCGGTCATGAACAGCGTGGAGGCTGTGGACGATTTCCATTCGCCGATCTGCAGGTCAATGGCCTCGCCCGTGGCCAATCCCGGCAGCCCTGAAATCTCCAGCACCCGCAGCGGAGACTTTTCTTTGACGACGAACAGACGCTGCCTGCCTTCGTCCCAGGAAACCCCTTCAAAACCAAGATTTTTCGCCTGATCGAGGGCAATACCCATGCGGGAGGAATCACGCACATCCACGCGGTCCGCGTCGGGATCGATCTCAACCTGATACAGCATGTGCGAACGTTCGTCGGAGACAACGAAAATATTGTCCCGCACATGCGTGATCCCCTCCGCATCCTCAACCCCCTGCAGCTTCAGCTTGCGCAGCAAGTTCCCTTCGGTATCCAGTTCGATGATTGTCGCCGGCGCATTGATTACGCCGAACAAGGTGCCGGTATGAGGATTGAAAGTCAGACCGGAGGCGTTTTTTTCCACGCCCTCGATTTCGCGGGCATCAATCGTTGCCCGGTAATAAGGCAGCCAGACCCCGTCGACTTTCCAGTTTCCCGGGCGCAGTTGCATGTTCGCCCAGTAGTAGCCGAATTGAGGCAGCTTGTAATGCCACGCGAGCGTCGCCAACACGACCATCGCAAGACCCCATACGCCAAACCTGACCATCTTTCTGTGCATTGAGCTTCCATCTAAAACCGCGCCCGAAGCGGCGGCTAGAATTATACGGGCGGTCCCCAAGACGCGATTCGCTCGGCGAAATATTTCCGCGTGCGCCTCTGCACCGCCCCACGGGCGGGATGTACCTTCCATGCATCCTGTGGCTCAGACACCATGCCGGAACTGAATTCACGCACCCTAAACGGAGTGTTGATCAGCCCGAAGCGAGCTACATTGATTTCACACCCTCACGGAACATAGCGAATGAACACGTTTTCCACGTCCCTCGAATCGCTTGATATGCGCTGGGCGGCCGTACGTTCCCGTGACGCCACGGTCGACGGACACTTCGTTTACGCCGTACGCACCACCAACGTTTATTGTCGCCCATCGTGCGGGGCGCGCACGCCGTTGCGAAAAAACGTTGAATTTTTCGATTCCGCGACGGCCGCGGAAGCCGCCGGCTTTCGCCCCTGCAAACGTTGCCGACCCAACGAAGCGGGCCCCTCGCAACGCGAAACGGCGCTGGTCGCAACCGCCTGCAAACATCTCGAATCCGCCGAAGAGCTCCCCACGCTCCACACACTCGCACAGATCGTAAAGGCCTCTCCAGCGCATCTGCGTCAGGCCTTTCGCAACGTTACGGGACTCACACCGAAGGAATGGAGCTGCGCATTGCGTGCTGCCCGATTGCATAAGGAATTGGATGCCGACAAGACGATCACCGCTGCCGTTTTTGACGCCGGCTACACATCGAGCGGCCGTTTCTATTCCGAAGTCGATCGCGTGCTGGGCATGACGCCGCGCCAGTGGCGTGCCGGCGGAACGCACACCACCATCCGCTTCGCAGTAGGCGAGTGTTCGTTCGGCGCAATTCTTGTCGCCGCCACGGAACATGGCTTATGCGCAATCCTGCTCGGCGACGATTCGGAAACACTTGTGCGCGATGTGCAGGACCGCTTTCCGCAGGCCGAATTGATCGGCGGGGATGCCGCGTTTGAACGTATGGTGGCCACCGTCATCGGCTTCGTCGAAGCCCCGCATCTTGGCCTCGACCTGCCGCTCGACTTGCGCGGCACGGCCTTCCAGATGCGGGTATGGAAGGCGCTGCAAAAGGTGCCGGCGGGCACGACCACCACCTACACCGAATTGGCACACGGCATCGGCGCACCCACCGCAGTCCGCGCCGTAGCCAGCGCCTGTGCGGCCAATCTGCTGGCGGTGGCCATACCGTGCCATCGCGTGGTGCGTCTCGACGGCAAACTGTCCGGCTACCGCTGGGGCGTGGAACGCAAGCGCGCGCTCCTCGCACGCGAAACCACCCAGCTCAACGCTCATCAGAACCGCAAAGGCTGAAGTGAAGCGCTCCCGCCACCGCCGGCCGGAAAAACCGTGTCATTTTCCGATTGGCAGCGCACCGCGATCCACCACCTGCCGCATCACGAAACTTGAATGCACCCCGCTCACCCCTTCGATACGGGTAATCCGGTTAAGCAGCAAATCCTGATACGCATCCATGTCTTCCACCACCGCTTTGAGTTGGTAATCCGCCTGCTGGCCAGTGATGAGCAGACATTCAATGACGTTGGGAATTTCGCTGACAGAGGCTTCAAAATTCGCGAAGCGCTCCGGCGTGTGCTTGTCCATGCTGATATGAATCAGCGCCATCAGCGACAAACCTAGCAATTTGGGATCCACCGTGGCGCGGTAGCCCGTAATCAGCCCCGCCTCTTCCAACGCACGCACACGCCTCAGACAGGGCGAAGGAGACAAGCCAATGCGTTCGGCCAGGTCCTGATTGTTGATGCGGCCGTCTTGCTGCAAGACTTCGAGGATGGAACGGTCGTAACGGTCGAGACTCATTTAAGAAATTCCATTTTTTTCACACAAAAAACAAAACTCACCAAGAAACCGTAAATTCAAGCAATTTTATTCCAATGTTGGCTCAAACATAGGGCAAAACGCAATCCTATGCTGCGGCAAAAGGCGTAAACTGCACACTATCGCATCCACGGCACTGCCCGCCTCTCGCCGCACAACGACGAGACGCCCGCCCCACCGGTTACCACCCCAGGCGACACGGCAGCCCGACCCGCCACAAGCTTTCGGGCACGTCCGGCGATGCATTTATCCATATATTGCGAGAACCACCATGCCGATGCTGAAGGATCCCTCGACCAAGTACCACGCCTTCCCGCCGGTGGACCTGCCCGACCGCAGCTGGCCGAATCAGGTCATCACCGCCCCACCGATCTGGATGAGCACCGATCTGCGCGACGGCAATCAGGCCCTGTTCGAGCCGATGAACGCCGAGAAAAAACTGCGCATGTTCAAGATGCTGTGCGAAATCGGCTTGAAGGAAATTGAGGTGGCTTTCCCTTCGGCTTCGCAGACCGATTTCAATTTCGTGCGCGATCTGATCGAAAACGGCCACATCCCGGACGACGTCACAATCGAAGGCCTCACGCAGGCGCGTGAGCCATTGATCCGCCGTACGGTCGAAGCCCTCGCCGGCGCGCGCCGCGCAATCGTGCATGTGTACAACGCCACGTCGGATCAATTCCGTGAAGTGGTGTTCGGTTTCACGCGCGAAGAAGTCAAGGAAATGGCCGTCAATGCGGTCAAGCTCATTCGGGAGCTCACCGACCAGCATCCGGAAACCGAATGGGTGCTGCAGTACAGCCCGGAAACGTTCAGCGACACCGATCTCGATTTTGCACTCGAAGTCTGCAACGCGGTGGTCGATACCTGGGGCGCCACGCCGGAAGACAAGGTCATCCTCAACCTGCCCGCGTCGGTCGAGGTCTCCACCCCCAACGTCTACGCAGACAAAGTGGAGTGGATGCATCGCCACCTCGCCCGTCGCGACAGCGTGGTGCTCAGCCTGCACCCCCACAATGACCGTGGCACCGCCGTCGCGGCTGCCGAATTGGGCATCATGGCCGGTGCGGATCGCGTCGAGGGCTGTTTGTTCGGCAACGGCGAGCGCACCGGTAACGTCGACCTTGTCACCTTGTCGATGAACCTCTACACCCAGGGCATTTCCCCAGGGCTGGATTTCTCGGACATCAACACCATTGCGCGCACGGCCGAATACTGCACGCAACTGCCGGTGCACCCACGCCATCCGTGGGTGGGCGATCTGGTGTATACCGCCTTTTCAGGCTCGCACCAGGACGCGATCAAAAAGGGGTTCGCCAAGCAGCAAGCAGGCGCAAAGTGGAATGTGCCCTACATGCCGATTGATCCGGCCGACGTCGGACGCAGTTACGATTCAGTCATCCGCGTCAATAGTCAGTCCGGCAAAGGCGGCGTCGCCTATCTGCTTGAAACCGAGTACGGCATGGTCATGCCGCGCCGTCTGCAGGTGGAATTCTCCGCTGAGGTGCAGCGCATGACCGACTCCGACGGGGGCGAAATCACCGCCGCCGCGATCTGGGATCTGTTCCATCAGCTCTATATCGATACGACCGCGCCGGTGAAATACATCGATTACCACCTGTTCGAGGACGGCAAGCAACAGGGCATTCGTCTGACGGTGGAGCGCAATGGCGAAACGCAGGTATTGACCGGCGAAGGCAACGGCCCCATTGATGCCGCAGCCGACGCATTGCGCTCGATCGGTATTCCGATCGACGTCAAGAGCTATGAGGAACGTTCAATGCCCGCAAACGGCGAAGGCAGCCACGCCCGCGCGTGCGCTTTCATCGAAGTGACGACGCCCGATTTTTCCGGCAACCGGTACGGTATAGGGATCGACTCCAACATCGTCACCGCCTCCCTCAAGGCGCTCATCAGCGGCGTCAATCGCATCAACGGCTCCGCTGTGGCCCAGTCACGAGCCGCCTGATTGCGGCGCCCCCTGCTCGAAACGGCCGGCTTCTCCGAAGTCCGGCCGTTTTTCTTTTACGGTTCCAGCTCGATCAGCGCAGCACCACTCACCGGATCAAAGGGTACCGAGCAGTGATCGTGCGCGATTTTCCATTCGCCCGCCTCACAGCGATAACACGCCGTGCCGCGCAGCCAGCCCGTCTGCTCCGTACCGTCCGGCATCGTCGCGCCGCAACGCATCAGGAACCGAGCAAAAGCCACGTCTCCGCCCACTTCAATGTGAACGTCCGCGACCTGGAATTTCATTTCACCGGGACACTGCTCCATGCACCTTTTCCAATGCTCGCGCCAGGCATCAATGCCGCTGATCCGCAGCGGACCAATTGCGTCAAATGAAACGACGTCCTCTGTATACAGTGCGGTCACGCGCGGTACGTCGGCATGCATGGCGCCCTCTACCCATTCGTCGATCAGCGCACGAATGCGCTCCGTGTCTGTAATACTCATGGCAAATTCCCGATAACCGGCAAGGCCCGGCGCCTCGCCCTCAACTTTTAGTCGGCCGGAAGCACCCGAAATCGACCACGGCTCAGGAAAATTTTCTGATCTGCTTTTCAATATACAGTCGTTCTGGGCCCTGCTGCGCCAACTTGAGCGCTCGATGCCACGCGGCCAACGCATCCTGCCTCCGCCCGAGGCGACCCAGAAATTCACCCTGTACGGCGTGCGCAGGGTGGTAATCGACCAATTCGCCACGTTCAAACAGGGCGTCAACCCGCTCCAGCCCGGCCTGTGGCCCATCGCGCATCGCAAGCGCAACGGAACGATTCAACTCGATTACAGGAGAGGGCTCGACACGCAGCAACACGTCGTACAGGCCAACGATCTGGTTCCAGTCGGTATCTTCCGCGCGCTGCGCCTCAGCATGCACTGCAGAAATCGCGGCTTGCAATGTGTAAGGGCCGAAACGACGCGAGGCGAGTGCAGTTTCGACCAGACGGCACCCCTCCGCGATGAATTCGGCATTCCACAGGCTACGGTCCTGTGCCTCGAGCAATACCAGCTCACCCACCGCATCCGTACGTGCAGTGCGGCGCGATTCATGCAGCAACATCAGCGCAAGCAGACCGGCCACCTCGGGCTCCGGCAGCAGGGCATTGAGCTCTCGCATCAGGCGGATCGCCTCACGGCACAGATGGGCACGCGTCAGTGCATCCCCGGAAGAAGCGGCATAGCCTTCGTTGAACATCAGGTACATCACGCGCAACACGCTTACGAGACGTTCGGGCAATTCGGCAGAATCGGGAACGTGATACGGAATGCGCGCATCACGGATTTTGGCTTTCGCACGCACAATGCGCTGCGCCAGCGTCGGCGCGGGCACGAGGAAGGCGCGCGCAATCTCCTCCGTCGCCAATCCGCACACCGTACGCAGGGTCAGCGCCACCTGCGCATCCGGCGCCAACGCCGGGTGACAACACGTAAAGATCAGACGCAGCGGGTCATCGGCGAGCAATTCCGGCTCAGGCGGGTCGACACTCGCCGGATCGACCTCGGCGTCCGGTTCTTCAAGCGCCTCAAAGCGTCGCGCACGGCGAATGCCGTCAATCGCGCGAAAACGTCCCGCCGACACCAGCCATGCGGCCGGATTGGCTGGCACGCCGTCACGCGGCCATTGTTCCAGCGCTGCACGAAAAGCTTCGTGCAGCGCCTCCTCGGCCGTGTCGAAATCCCCCAGCAGGCGGATCAGCGTCGCCAGGACCCGACGCGATTCAGCGCGCCAAACGCTTTCGACCTGCTCTCGTGTGCAGGCAGCGGCATCCTCAAACACGGTTCAAGCGTGCTTGCTGCAAAACTCCGCGCCGGCACGTTCGATCTCCTCCGGGCTGACGTCGCGCACATGCTGCGCAAACGACCAGCGATGACCAAAGGGATCCACCACGACGGCATAGCGATCACCCCAGAACATGTCCTCGGGTGACATCTGCGCCGTGCAGCCGGCATCGACAGCGCGCTTGAAAGCGGTGTCACAGTTGTCCACCGTCAGGTTCAGGGTAACGCCACTGCCACCAATGTCGGTCGGCGACGGGCATCCCCAATCCGGCGCGCCTTCACCCAGGAAAACAGTGGCCCCGTTGATCGTCAGGGCAGCGTGCATCAGCATGCCCTCCGGTAATTTGTACACCGCTTCCGGCTTGGCGCCAAAAGCGCGTTCGTAAAACGGGATGGCGTTCGCGGCATCCCGACAGGCAAGATGCGGCGTGACATTCTGATTCATCACACACCTCCTCAGGGCTGGAGTTCGCGGATCGGGCGCACCTCGATACTGCCGATCGTGGCCGGGGGAATTCCCGCCGCGACCTGAATGGCAGCATTGAGGTCATCAGCCTCGATCAGATAGAAGCCGGCGAGCTGCTCGCGTGTTTCGGCAAAAGGCCCGTCGGTGACGGATAGTTTGCCGTTGCGCACGCGCACGGTCGTTGCAGTTTCCACCGGCTGTAATGCCTGCCCGGCGACAAATTGTTTACTCGCGACGAGCTGGTCAACGTATTCCCTACAATGGCGATCTTGCATTTCGAGCATCTTCGCCTCCTCACCGTACACCAGGCACAGGTACTTCATGGCAACCTCCTGTCGTGACGATTCCGTAGCTTTGTCGAATACGCTGTGGTGAAATCGACACCTTGCCGGACAAAACATCCCGATGAATCCTGAAGACCTCGAGTTGCTGGTGCACCGCGAAATGCCCTTTGGCAAATACAAGGGACGTCTGATCGCCGACCTGCCGGGAAATTATCTCAACTGGTTCGCCCGCGAAGGCTTTCCCAAAGGCGAAATCGGCCGCCTGCTCGGGCTGATGCACGAACTCGATCACAACGGCCTCGCACCTCTCCTCGATCCACTGCGTCGCCGCGCCCGAGATTAACCGCGCGCCATCAAGCTGGATTTATTGTACGGCGGAGGCAATCAGCTCGAACGAACGCAGCCGTGCCGCATGATCAAATATGTCGGACACGATGATCAGTTCGTCCGCCTCGGTCTCCTCCACCAGGGCATCGACCCCTTCGCGCACCTGCTCCGAGGTGCCGATGACGGAGCGCGAGAGCATCTGGATTGCATGCGCCTTTTCCATCGGCTTCCAGTAATCATCGATGTTGTCGATCGGCGGCCGACTCAAGCTGCGAGTCCCCCGCACCAGATCCGTGAAGGACATCTGTTGGGTTGTTGCCAGACGTCGTGCCTCTTCGAACGTGTCCGCCGCCACGATATTCACACCTACCATGGCATGCGGTTTGTCGAGCTGCGCGGACGGTTTGAGACGCTCGCGGTACGTGTCCAGCGCCGCCATCAGCTGTTGCGGCGCAAAGTGTGAAGCGAAGGCATACGGCAAACCAAGCTCCGCGGCCAGCAGCGCGCCAAAACGGCTGGAACCAAGAATCCACAGCGGCACTTCACTTCCTACGCCCGGCACCGCCTGAACGTTCTGTTTGCTCCCTTCCTGCGACAACAGCAATTGCAGTTCGAGAACATCCTGCGGAAAACTGTCGGCCGACGAAGCCGCACGCCGCAGCGCCCGCAACGTTTCTTGATCCGTGCCCGGCGCTCGTCCAAGCCCCAAATCAATACGGCCCGGAAACAACGCTTCCAGCGTGCCGAACTGTTCGGCAATCAACAACGGCGCATGGTTCGGCAACATGATGCCGCCTGCTCCGACACGGATTTTCGTTGTCCCGGCCGCGATGTGCTGAATCACCAACGATGTGGCCGCGCTCGCGATACTTGGAAAGTTATGATGCTCCGCCACCCAAAAGCGCTGATAGCCCCAGTTCTCCGCATGGGCGGCGAGATCACGCGCCCGATCCAGCGCGGTGCGCGCATCGGCGCCTTCAGTGATACGGACGAGATCGAGAATGGAAAGCGGCACCGTCACGTTTATTTCCTTTTAGTGGAGGTTCAGCACGAACTCGTTTCGACCGCGTGATAGCATCATTGGTTTCATGATTGGCTCCGAACGCACGTCCGGAGCGCAGAGGAACACCATGGCCAAAAAAAACGATTACGCCTACGTCGAAGACGTCGGTCTCTTTCAGAGTCGCGAAGCTGCGATGATTTACGATTACTTTCTTAACAACAGCGAAGACGGCGTTACCGAAGTTTTTGACTGGACGCGTTTGCGCGACGGATTGTTCGGCGCACTGTCCTTCATGGAGCACGACGATTTCGTGCTTTTTGAAATCGAAATCCTCAATAACGCCCTCGCCGAGATCCAAAAGCGTACAGGGGATTTGATCATCACCGAGATTGTCGAGACCAAGCCGGACGGAGAAACCTGGATCCGTTTCAAGAAAAACAACGCCTGAAAGGCCGTCTCGGGCGCTAACGCTGCCCAGCAGGAAACGCCGCGCCCCATCGGCGCGGGAACGCGGCGTTACCTTCGATTCAGATGACGCCTTGGGCCAGCATGGCGTCCGCCACCTTGACGAAACCGGCGATGTTCGCGCCCTTGACGTAACTGATGCCACCCTCTTTCTTTTGGCCGTGGCGCAGGCAGGCAGCGTGAATGCCGCACATGATCTCGCGCAAACGGGCATCGACCTCCTCGCGCGTCCAAGACAGACGCATTGCGTTCTGGCTCATTTCCAGACCCGAGGTGGCCACCCCCCCGGCGTTGCTGGCCTTTCCGGGCGCATACAGCACGTTTGCCTGATCAAACGCCCGCACGGCTTCAGCCGTGCACGGCATGTTCGCGCCTTCGGCAATGCAAAATACACCGCTATCAATCAGACGACGGGCGTCGTCGAGATGCAGCTCATTTTGCGTGGCACAAGGCAACGCCACATCCGCTGCTACGCCCCAAGGGCGCACGTTCGCTTCAAACCTGGCGTCAGAAACCCGCTCCGCGTAATCACTCACGCGACCATAGTGCCGGTTTTTGACATCCATCATGATGGCGAGCTTTTCCGGTGTAAATCCCGATTCGTCAATCACGGAGCCGCTGGAATCGGACATGGTAATCACGCGGGCGCCCAGCTCCATGGCTTTTTCAGCGGCATATTGAGCGACGTTTCCAGACCCTGAAATGGCTACGCGCAGGCCTTCCAGGCTTTTCCCGGCATGGCGCAACATTTCCTCAGCGAAATACACGGTTCCGTACCCCGTGGCTTCGGGACGCATCAGCGAGCCACCGAAAGACAGCCCTTTGCCGGTAAATACGCAGTCCGCACGGTTGGAAAGCTTCTTGACCATACCCGTCATGAAACCCACCTCCCGAGCGCCTACGCCAATGTCGCCAGCGGGGATGTCAGTGTCCGACCCCAGATGACGATGCAGTTCGGTGGTGAAAGCCTGACAGAAACGCATCACCTCGCCGGGGCTGCGTCCCTTGGGATTGAAGTCGGAGCCTCCCTTGCCCGCGCCCATCGGCAAGGTGGTGAGTGCATTCTTGAAGGTCTGCTCGAAAGCCAGAAACTTGAGAATGGACATGTTGACCGAAGGGTGGAAACGAATGCCGCCCTTGTACGGACCAATGGCCGAGTTGTGTTGGACGCGATAACCGCGATTAACACGCACCTCACCGGAATCATCTACCCACGCCACACGAAATTGAATGGTGCGCTCAGACTCAACGAGACGCTCGAGCAAACCGTGCTCAGCGTAACGCGGGTTCTCTTGAATGAACGGCCATAAACTTTCCATGACGTCCGCCACGGCCTGCAAAAATTCCGGCTGGCCGGGGTCGCGCTCGGCGACATATTCGAGAAACGATTCCAGATCGGCAAATTGCATTGCATCTCCCAAAGGTAGCTGCTGCACTCGCAGCAAAGATGTGACTTCATTCCCAAATCACATTGTCGTCCAGGCGAACTCAAAATGCACTATGTCCACACTTCGCGATCTGCATTTTCACATCCCCCTGATCTCTCCGGCCGAGTGGACAGTCCTACGCCCGTGTTAACGAAACGGTATGCCACAAAAACAAAAACCCGGCGCACGACGTGGCCGGGTTTTTCACGCCTGCGCTCATGCGCAGGCAAAGCTGGCAAATCGCCTAATGCTTTACTTTAGAAAACACTTCTCCAGTGTCATTAAGTTTAAAGCTGCCATCCGGCTGCGGCGTGGCAGTGCGGTCAGTGTATTTGATCCTGTACCCTTCAAACCCGCGATCAAGGTGTGTCATCCCGAAATCGAGATAGCTGATGCCATGCGAAATCTTCTGCAAAGTAAGTCGTTTGCCAGCATCGTTCTGAATGGAGAACTCTTCATCGATCTTCATGGTCACCTCCTTAAAAAAACCCGCGCCGCCCCGATCCACCCTGTGATCGAGACGCCAATCTTGGCACTGGCGCAATACAGCGTTCAAAGCCTCGCAACCTGATCCTGTTTTCTCACCCACCCGGTTTCACGATGACCGAGAATTCATACTCAGCTTGCTGAGCCTTGCCGCGCATTTAAAAGCCTCCTTCCGACCCGTTTCGCTATTGCGTGCGGCCGATAGGGCGGCTTCCGTATGTAGTATGCTGCAAGCGGAAATTGGCTGGTGCGAACCTTCCACCTTTTAAATGCAATTTTTTTGCATCAAATTTCACATGGACATAGAGCTTGCGCGAACCTTTTTGACCATCGTTCATAGTGGAAGCTTTGTTTCCGCTGCGGATCAGCTGCACCTGACGCAGACGGCCATTACGGCGCGCATCAAAAATCTTGAATCACAGCTCAACTGCACGCTGTTCATCCGTAACCGGGCGGGCGCAAAGCTGACGGGAGAGGGCGAGCGTTTCGTAGATTTTGCCCAGAAGATCATCCAGACCTGGGAAAACGCAAAAAGAGAGGTCCCCTCACCTGATCGCGACCCCAATCTGCTGACACTTGGCTCGGAAGTGACCCTGAGCAATCCGTTGTTGCTGCAATGGGTACGTCTCATTCGCCAGACCTGGCCGTCCCGGCAAATCCGCGTGGAGGTCAACGACAGCGCCGTCCTCCAACAGGAGGTGTTGCAGGGCCGGATGGATGCGGTGCTCGTCTATCGTCCCTTTTACTGCGAGGGACTGCAGGTTGAACACATTCTCGAAGAAAAGCTCATCCAGATCGAAGCCGTCAACAACCCTGATCCTTATATCTTCGTGGACTGGGGGGTGGCGTTCAGGAAAGAGCACAACGCCGTGTTTTCAGAGCTGGACGCTCCGGAACTGTCCTTCAATCTCGGCCCCCTCGCCTTTCAATATCTTGCCCGTTACGGCGGGCGGGGATATTTCCGCACCCGAATCGCCCAGCGCGCGTTACGCAAAGGCGTGATTCGCGCGGTCGCCAATGCACCCGAATTTTCGTACCCGATTTTTTTGGTCTACGCGCGAAACAGTGCCTCCCGGCTTCTCGAGCCCACCCTTCCGTTATTGCGCCGCATTGCAACGGGAGAAGCAGACTGGACCGAGCACTGGGAGTTCTCCCCCTAAACGCACCCGATCAACCTCCTTTCTTTTTTCTGCGCGTGGACTAATATCACATTGTGATGTTGTGACCCGACCGCAAGGAGGCCCTCATGAACCCTTCGCACATCCCCGGCATGCTGTTCTCTCCCGCCGCAGGGTGGACCGATCTGCTCGTCAGACACCCTTCGCCGCGCCGCCTTGTGGTGTGGGTGTTTGCACCGCTGGCCATCCTTCCTCCTGCGATGGTGCTGCTTTCTGCAGACACGTTCGGCGCCAGCGTTTTCCCCGGGGTGACGTTTTCCAGCTGGATACTGGTCGCTGCGTTACTTCTGCTCGCAGAGTGCGCAGGGTTGCTGTTCATGACTCGACTCATCAAGGAAGCCGCGCGCGCCAACCACGGCACGCCACGAACCTACGACGCCTTTGTGGTGGCGCTCATCGCGCCGATTCCCATGTGGCTCGCCACGCTTGCCCTGCCCACAGCAAACATGCCTGTCATCGCAGGCGTCAGTCTGGCGGGCATTACCGCTTCCGCCTTTCTCATCCGGCATGGCGCAAGAGCTTTGCTAGGCGTTCGGGAAGTCACGGAAGCCGGTCAGACGGCCTTTCTGGTAATGTGCGCCGGCGCTCTGGCGTGGGCATGCATGACCGCAATCATCCTGCTCCCCGTCATCCTTCTGAGCTGACCGGAGAAGGCGTAACCGTCGTGGCAAACAGCTCGTTCACGGAGCGTGACCACGCATTGCGTCCGAGCCATTACAGAGACGACGGATCGTTCATGCGCAACGCGGGATGCGGGCAGGCGCGCGGAGTTGATCAGGTTTCAACCCCGCGAACAGACTTTCATGGAAGCGGCCGAGACGTTGAATCGGGGGTCTCAACGGGCGAAACCTGCAAGCGTCCATCCTTGATCGCAACAATCACCACCGTCTGCCCTTTCTCTAGAGCGGTGTCACAGACCGCGCTGTAACTGGTATCGCCTACGCGGACACGTCCGCGCCCCGTGTGAAAATCACTGATCGTCACGGTCCGCAGTCCGAGCAGGTCTTTCAGCTCACTGTTGACCGACTGCAGTTCAGGCGTCCGACGGCCTCGTCGCTGCACAACAAACCCCGCCCCCACAGCCAGAAGCATGGAGGCGGCAAAAAGCACCAGCTGCAAAGTCGTGCCCATCTCGGGAAACAACATCAGCATGATGCCGATCAGCATGGCCCCGAGCCCGATCCACAAAAGGAACACGCCGGATATGAAGGCCTCGAGTCCGACCAACACCAGGCCCGCAATCAGCCACAGCCACGGCACTTCAAACATCACGCCCCCTTGGTGCTGCTTTTGCCATGCTGGAGAAGCTCCGCCACGCCGGCCACAGCCCCCGTCACGCCGCCCGCTTCAAGCGGCATGAGCACCAGTTTCGAACTATCTGCCGTTCCGATTTCCTTGAGCGCTTCCACATATTTCAGTCCAACGAAATACTGAATCGCTTGCACATCACCGTGGGCGATGGCTTCGGAGACCACACGCGTGGCCTGGGCTTCAGCCTGCGCTTCACGCTCGCGAGCTTCTGCGTTGAGGAAAGCGGCCTCTCGGTCACCCTCCGCGCGCAGCACTTCGGCACGTTTTTCACCCTCGGCACGAAGAATCGCAGCCTCTCGCGCCCCGGTAGCTTCCGTGACCTGGGCGCGACGCTTGCGCTCGGCCGTCATCTGCAGATTCATGGCCTCTTGCAGCTGCAGCGGCATATTCAAATCACGAATCTCAATGCGCACAATCTTGACCCCCCAGGGGTTCGTGGCCTCATCGACAATCGCCATGAGCTCTTCATTGATGTGCTGCCGGTTGGAAAGCGTCTCGTCCAGATCCATCGAGCCGATCACCGAACGTAAATTGGTGGTCGTGAGATTCACTACGGCAAGTTCCAGATTACGCACCTGATAGGCTGCCTTTGCAGGATCATCGATGCGATAGAAAACCACCCCATCGGCCACGACAGCGGCGTTGTCCTTGGTGATCACTTCCTGTTTCGGCACATCCAACACTTGTTCCATGACCGTCAGCTGATGCCCGACACGATCAATGAACGGCACGATCAGGCGCAGACCCGAATCAAGCGTGCGGGTATAACGGCCAAAACGCTCCACGGTCCAACGTTCTCCCTGCGGCACGGTTTTGACACCCGCATACAACACGGCCACGACAACGAGCGCCAGCACACCCGCAAAAATCATTCCTTCCATTTTATTTCCCTTTTAGCGGTCGTCTATTGAATAGAAAGAGCGGACCAACCCGCTCTGTTCGAACCCCGCGTTACCGATGAATGCGCGTTGGCGGCGTCATGAGCGTTTCCGCGTCAAGGCGGCCCCAAACAGGGCGCTGAAGCTTTGCACGCCACTGGGCATGATGACACTGAACTGAGTATTCGCAGCTCAATATTCCTCATGCATCGAAAATCATCGAAAACGCGGGGCAATAAAAAAGCCATCCACCGTTGCGTGATTGGCTTTTATTGACCTCTGATTGCGAGGACAAAGTCTTCTTTGGTGTTCGCCCTGAAAATACGTAGCGCCGGCGACGCCGCATCAAGGCACCGTCTCATCCTTGCGGTAAAGCGTCAAAACCTGTCCGCGTGGATCGAAATCCGTCCAGTTTCCGTCTTCCCATTGCCCGGTGGTCAGATCTACACGCACAGCGCCAAATGTACGGAACACGTCAAGAAAATGCGTTTTCTGATCGGGCTGAAGGACCCGCACGGCAAGCAACGGCCCCGAAGGAGGCTCTGCCGGATGCTCCACCGTGGCGTCTTCCGGGTCGGGATCTTCGAGATTCCGGAGTGCGCCCATCAGTGCGCCGATATACGCACCGGCACCCGCGCCAGCCAATGCCCCGATCGGCCCGCCGATACTGCCTACCGCCAAACCCGCCGCCCCTCCCACAGCTGCGCCCGTGGCAGCGGTTTTGCCGGCTTCGTCGGCCCCTTCGTCGTTGAACGAATCCCCGCCAAGCTTATAGAGACCGTGGGCTCCAGGCGGGTTGAGATAATAGTACGCCATGTCTGAAGAGGTCAGCCCCTCGTTCAGAAGGCTGTTTTTAGCCGCTTCCAGATCATTGATTTCGTTGAAATAACCGACGACGATCGTGGTCATGAGATCCTCCTGTTTGCAAGGCGGAAACCGGGGCGCGCGAATGAGGCCCCCACGTAAAAACACGATAGCTGCTCGTCAGGAAGGCTTCCGGTCAGATGACAATTCGTTGCAAAACGCTTTTATGGAGCGCTGCAGATCACCGGCCGCCACTCGACAGGAATTCTCGAGACGCGGATCTTCAGAGCGGACGATTCAGTGCGTCAAACACAAGCCGGTTTACCAGGCCGAACGTCACCCCGCCCTGCAAGACAACAATTGGGTCGCGAACCAGCGAGACGTGGGCTACTTTAGAATGCAATTCGGATAAACACTTTCTTGTGAGTGGGGCTTTGATGACAAAGATCCGTTCGGTTCTGAACGAGCAGCAGAAGTACTACGATGATCGCGCCCAGGAATACGACGATTGGTGGTACAGGCGTAATGCGTTCGACGAGGGGATGGGAGCCAATGCACGCTGGCACGCGGAAGCCGGTATCGTCGATGCTGCGTTGCAGTCAGCAGCGCTGACGGGTGAGGTACTCGAGCTCGCCGCAGGTACCGGGATTTGGAGCATGAAGCTGCTTCAGTCGGCTCGAACGCTGACAATCGTGGATGGGTCGGCGCATATGCTGGCACGAAATGCCGCGGTGAAAGATCCCCGCGTAACCACGGTGCAGGCCGATCTCTTCACGTGGCGCGCTGAAGAAAAATTCGACGCGGTTTTTTTTGGGTTCTGGATATCGCACGTTCCGCGCGACCTTTTCCCTGATTTCATACAGTCGGTGGCAAACCACCTCCGACCAGGCGGTCAATTTTTCTTCGTGGACAACTGCAAACAGCCTGAGGCCGCAGCGCCGCATGTGGTGGAGCTGAACGGTGAGTTCATGACGCGCAAGCTCAGCAACGGGAAGACCAGCACGATCGTGAAAAATTACTACACCAACGACGAGATCGCTGCGGCATGCACAAATTCGGGTTTGACGGTACAGGTTTTCGAAACGCCCACGCTTTTCCAGTACGGCATCGGGATGCGGAACCAGCCGCCCTCATGATCTGAGGCCTTCAAAGATCGAAAACGGGAGGGATGACACCGAAGGTCAGACCTGTCGCTTGAGCTCAATGCACGGATATGGATGTGGGCCAAGAATGGGCCAACGGAGGGCCAACTGGAAATCGGCCCGTGAACGCAAAAAAGCCAACCACCGCTAAGTGATTGGCTTTAAAGCGTTTTGTCTGGTTGC
>DATGNI010000065.1:0-2745 GCA_035306825.1 Azoarcus sp.
TCGCAACCGAGGCTGCGTACCGCGACGGCAACGATTGGCGCCAAGCGCTGCTGACGTGTCTGCGTATCAATCGCGACCTGACGTGCGAAGCAATCCAACGTATGCCCGGCCTGCGCACCACATATCCGGAAGCGACTTATCTGGCGTGGATTGATTGCCGTGAGACCGGTCTCCAGGAACCGGCGGCGTTTTTCGAGGCTGCCGGTGTAGGCCTGTCCGACGGCGGCCCTTTCGGCATGCCGGGGTTCGTGCGTCTGAATTTTGGCTGCCCTCGGGCAACGCTCGAAACGGCGCTGGAACGCATGGCCAAGGCGTTGGGCCAGCCCGGCGTTTTCTAGAACGGAATATCGTCGTCGAAATCCCCGAAGCCGCCACTTTCGGCCGGCTTGGCCGCCTGTTGCGATGGCTGCGGTGCTTGAGAAGCGGGCTGCGGCCGCTGATCAAAGCCGCTCTCATCCCGGCGCCCCATCGGCGCATCACCGCCGGAAGCGCGGCCACCGAGCATCTGCATTTGATCCGCGCGGATTTCGGTTGTGTAGCGATCCTGACCGGATTGATCCTGCCATTTGCGCGTCTGAATGCGGCCCTCAATGTAGATCGGGCTGCCTTTGCGCAGATATTGCGCAGCGATTTCGGCCAACCGGTCGAACATCACCACACGGTGCCACTCGGTCCGCTCCTTGCGCTCACCGGACTGTTTGTCTTTCCAGCTGTCGGTCGTTGCGATGCGCAGGTTGCAAATCGCGCTGCCCGAGGGAGCGTAGCGCGTTTCGGGGTCGGCGCCGAGGTTGCCGATCAGCATGACTTTGTTCAGGGATGCCATCCCATCCTCCTGTATCTGTGTTTTTTCGGGTCGCCCCGTTTATTTATTTGGCCGCTTCGACGCGGCGCGCTGGCTGTCTCATGCCTGCCGCAAGACCTAACCACACCAACGCCATCAAAGCGCAGAAAACATGCACCGCCGCGGGGCCAAACCGTTGAGCCAGCCAACCGCCGAGCAACCCGCCAAGAAACAGCCCGATCGACTGCAAGGTATTGTACACACCGAGCGCGGTTCCTCTCGAATGTGGCGCAGCCACGCGCGAAATCCACGAAGGCTGCGTCGCCTCCAACACATTGAACGCGACGAAAAACAACGTCAGCCACAACGTCAGTGTCCAGACGTTGTCGCCCCCCAGCCACAGCCCCAGTTGAACAATCACCAGCAGCGCAATGGAGGCGCTGAATATGATCTTCAGGTGTCCGCGCCGTTCCGCCACAATGATCGCAGGCACCATAACCGCGAAGGATAGCAGCACGGCCGGCAAATACACCTTCCAGTGTTCAGCCAACGGCAGGCCGCCGGCGGCAACCAGTGCGACCGGCACCAATACCCACATTGTGGTCTGGATCAAGTGCAATGCGAAGACGCCGAAATTGAGCCGCATCAAGGTACCGTCGCGCAACACATCGATGAGACGCCCGTTGGTTGCGCGCGGCACCTGCGGCGCATCCGGCACGACCTTGAGCACCAGCCCGATCGCCCCGACCGCGAGCAATGCCGTCAGCCAGAACAGGCCGCTCATACCGATCACCGCATACAGCAATGGCGCGGCAATCATCGACAGTGCGAACATGAGACCGATGCTCGCGCCAATCATCGCCATGATCTTGGTTCGATGTTGATCGCGCGTCAGGTCCGCTGCAAGTGCGGTCACCGCTGCCGAAATCGCGCCCGCCCCCTGTAGCACCCGGCCTGCAATGACGGTGTGAATATCTGTCGCCAGCGCAGCCACCGCGCTGCCGACAATAAACAGCACCAGCCCGAAGACAATCACCGGTTTGCGCCCGAAACGATCGGAAGCCGCACCAAACACGAGCTGCAGACAAGCCTGGGTCAAGCCGTATGCGCCAATCGCGATCCCCACCAGGAGCAGGTCATCACCACCCGGCATGGTCGTCGCATGGACCGCGAAGACGGGAAGGATCAGGAACAACCCAAGCATGCGCAGAGCGAAGATCGCGGCCAGGCTCGCGCCTGCGCGACGTTCGGCTGCAGTCATCTTGTCATGTTCAGACGAAATCATTCGCTCAATATCGGTGCGGGAGAAATCGTGGATTCTACCAGTCGATCCGGTTTCGGGTTTGTGCAGGGCCCGGCATGTTTCGTATAGTGTCGTGTTCCCCTCCTCCAGCAAGGCTCATGGACGAAATCCGCATTCGCGGCGCACGCACGCACAATCTGCGCAATATCAGTCTCGAACTGCCCCGCAACCGGCTCACCGTCATCACCGGGCTGTCCGGCTCGGGCAAATCCTCACTGGCTTTCGACACGCTGTATGCTGAAGGCCAGCGTCGCTACGTCGAGTCGTTGTCGGCCTATGCCCGCCAATTCCTGCAGTTGATGGAAAAGCCGGACGTTGATTTGATCGAGGGCCTTTCACCGGCCATCGCGATCGAACAAAAAGCGACCAGTCACAATCCGCGTTCGACGGTGGGCACCGTCACCGAGATCCACGACTATCTGCGCCTGCTCTACGCCCGTGCGGGCACGCCCTATTGCCCCAACCACCCCGATCAGGTGCTGGAGGCACAGACCATCTCGCAGATGGTCGATCACGTTCTCGCGCTGCCGGAGGGCACTCGGCTGATGATTCTTGCGCCCATAGTGTCCGGTCGCAAGGGCGAGCAGAGTGATCTTTTCGCCGAATTGCGGGCGCAGGGCTTCATACGCGTGCGCGTCGATGGCGAAACCTTCGACTTGGA
>DATGNI010000066.1:0-16436 GCA_035306825.1 Azoarcus sp.
CATCGTTTCCGCTCGACTTGCATGTGTAAAGCATGCCGCCAGCGTTCAATCTGAGCCAGGATCAAACTCTTAAGTTCAATCCACAGCACTCAAAGTCATCACTGACATTATGAGCGCTCAATCTTTGCTGTTCGGGGCCAAAGACCCCTGAACCCACAACCATTGAAGCGCCCACACTTATCGGTTGTCCAAATTGTTAAAGAACCGCTGCACTTGCCGTGCAACGAAGAACGAGAGTATGCAGCACTTCCGCCCTTCCAGTCAAGCCATATTGCGAAATAATGAATCCCCGCAAAAAAACTCAACCGCCCCCGCAAACACCGCTAAAAACAACACAACGCAGCGCGAAGAGCGGCGAATTATATAGCCAATGCGCAAGGTGTCAACACGCTTTCGCCGGAAATTTCACACCTATGAACCGACTCTCTTTCCGATCAATAGCTTACACCCGAAGCGTAACTTTCAAAACGCGTACACTCGGCACGGAAGGTCAGCCGCACCGTGCCGGTCGGGCCATTACGGTGCTTGCCGATGATCAGTTCGGCCGAACCTTTGTCTGGGGTGTCGGGGTTATAGACCTCATCCCGATAGATGAACATGATGATGTCCGCATCCTGCTCGATGGCACCTGACTCACGCAGATCCGACATGACCGGACGTTTGTTGGGCCGTTGCTCGAGGCTTCGATTAAGCTGCGACAGCGCAATAATGGGCACATTGAGCTCTTTCGCCAGGGATTTTACCGAGCGGGAAATGTCGGACAGCTCGGACGCACGGTTGTCGTTGTCTCGCATGCCGGTCATCAACTGCAGGTAATCAATGACGATCAGGCCAAGCTTGCCGCCGTACTGCCGCGCGAGGCGTCGGGCCCGGGCACGCAGGTCGATCGGATTGAGACCGGGAGTTTCATCGATATGAATCGGTGCCTCATATAACCGCCCCATCGCCGTGGTGAGGCGCTGCCAATCCTCATCACTCAAGCGGCCTGTGCGCAGCTTGGTTTGATCGATACGTCCAATCGACGAAATAAGACGGGTCGCCAGCTGGCTCCCCGGCATTTCCATCGAGAAAATACCCACTGGCAGCCCGCAATCGACCGCGACGTGCTCAGCCATGTTGAGCGCCAGCGAGGTTTTTCCCATCGCGGGACGCCCGGCGATGATGATCATGTCCGACGGCTGCAGACCGGAAGTCTTGTCATCCAGATCAATGAGACCCGTGGGCACGCCCGTCACTTCATTGGGGTTGTCGCGATCGTACAGCTCCTGCACCCGATCAGCGACTTGACGCAACAATGGCTGAATCTTGACGAACCCACCTGCGTCACGCGCCCCATCTTCCGCAATTTCAAAGACTTTGGCTTCGGCCCGATCCAGCAGCGATTTTGCATCGCGCCCCGAAGGATTGAGCGCGCTGGAGGAAATCTCGTTCCCTGCCGTCACGAGCTTGCGCAGAATCGCCCGCTCGCGCACGATTTCAGCATAGCGTCGAATATTGGCTGCTGACGGCGTAGCGTTGGCTATTTCGGCGATGTAAGCCAAACCGCCGGCACGCTCCCCCTCGTTGGACTTGTCCAGCGATTCATACACCGTCACAACGTCGGCCGGCTTTCCTTGATCCACCAACCGGGCGATGTGGCTGTAGATGCGCCGGTGGTCATCGCGATAAAAATCGCCTTCCGACACGAGATCGGCAACGCGCTCCCAGGCATTGTTGTCGAGCAAGATGCCGCCGAGCAGGGCTTGCTCGGCCTCGATCGAGTGCGGCGGAAGACGGATCGCGCCGATCTGGGGGTCATCCGAGTAATCAGTCGGCAAACTATCCATGAACGCACGTCCAGAAAAAGACAAAATCTGATTGTAGGCTGTAAACGCAAACGGGGCCGCCTTCAGGCAGCCCCATTTTTTTCTTGCGCAGCGTTGGCTGGCTTATTGCTGGTCAGCCACCACCGAAACGGTGATTGGTGCGACTGCATCAGCGTGCAAGGCAATTTCAAGCTCCACGTCGCCGATCTGCTTGATCGGACCTTCCGGCATACGCACCAGGCTACGATCAACCTCAAAGCCTTGATCGGAAAGCGCGTTTGCAACGTCAGCATTGCCGACCGAGCCGAACAGACGGCCATCCACGCCCGCCTTGCGGGTGATCTGAAGCACGAAACCTTCAAGCTTGTTGGCAACTTCCTGAGCAGCCGCCAGCTTCTCAGCCTGAATGCGTTCGAGCTCAGCGCGACGAGCCTCGAACTCAGCCTTGTTCGCTTCCGTAGCGCGCTTGGCCTTTCCTTGCGGGATCAGGAAATTACGCGCATAGCCATGCTTGACCCGGACGATATCGCCCAGGCCACCGAGGTTGACAACCTTCTCGAGCAGAATAATTTGCATGTCCGGCGCTCCTTACAGATGCAGATCGGTGTAAGGCAACAAAGCCAGGAAGCGAGCACGCTTGACTGCACTCGAAAGCTGACGCTGATAGCGAGCCTTGGTACCGGTAATACGGGCCGGCATGATCTTGCCGGTTTCGGTCACAAAGTCCTTGAGGAGATCGATATCCTTGTAGTCAATTTCCTCGATCTTCTCCGCCGTGAAACGGCAGAATTTGCGACGCTTGAAAAGACCGCGACCGCGATCATTTTTTTTCTTGGAATTGGGCCTAAAAGCCATTTTTCATTCCTTCCAGAAATTCGATTTTGTTCAAATGAAACACCGGGATCCGGCTGCGCAGACTTTTTGCCGCGAGAAACCCGCTCACTCGCATCGCCATCCCAGGTGTTGCTGCAGCCAGCACGGCGGCCAACTCACCGAGCGCCACCGCTTGCAGTTCCACCGCCACATCGCGAGACGTGCCGGCTTCGACTTGCCGCGATTCATGCCTCAGCATGCACCCCGCAACGGGAACACCAGCGGGGGTATAGCGCAATGGCTGCAATTCAACCAACGTCGCATCGACGCAGAGCGCATTTACACCGGAATCCGACACACTCTAGACGACTTACGCTTCTTCTTTCTGCGCGTCTTCGGTCTGGGCCTCTTGCTTCGGCGCCTCGTCCGTGGACTTGTCCTCGCCTTCGTCCGACTCTCCAGCCGGCGTCAGCGAACGCGCCTTCTCTTCCTTCATCATCGGCGAAGCCTCGGTGACCGGGCCTTTGCACTGGATGGTGAGGTGACGCAACACCGCATCATTGAACTTGAAGGCATGTTCCATCTCGACCAGTACTTCAGCGCCACACTCGATGTTCATCAGAACATAGTGCGCTTTATGCATTTTCTGGATCGGATAGGCCATCTGACGACGCCCCCAATCTTCCAGACGGTGGATACGGCCACCACCGCCAGCCACGATCGACTGGTAGCGTTCGATCATCGCAGGGACCTGTTCGGACTGATCCGGATGAACGATGAACACGATTTCGTAATGTCGCATGCGAACTCCTTACGGTTGATAACAGCCCCCCGGCATGCGTACCGGTGGAGCAAGGGAAGCCGCGCAAAATACCACGCCACGCAAAAAAATGGAAGACTGCAGCATGCGAATCGCGCTCGCCTGCGACCTGATGCCGCCGAACAAACCATTTTCAGAGCCGAGCACGTCGCGCGTCACCGCAGCATTTTATCGCGGCCGCGCCTCCCAGATTTTCTTCAGCCGCTTCACGCTAACTGGCATAGGCGTCTTCAGCTCTTGCGCAAACAAGCCGATGCGCAGCTCTTCCAGCAACCAGCGAAATTCTTCGATTTCCGCCTCATGCACTCCAGCGCGCAGTCGCGCCACCCGCTCACGCTCAAACGGCTGGGCAAGCGCACGCCACTCATTCATTTGCTGCGCGTCACGAGAAGGATTGCCGCGCAGCTTGTCGAGACGCAATACGGCCCCCTTCAGATAACGCGGGAAGTGCGCAAGGCGCTCCCACGGATACGCCACGACAAAATTCTTCGTCAGCAACGCATCCATCTGGGCCCGTACGTCTGCGGTCACTTCTGGAAAGGTTTTCAGTGCAGCAAGCCGTTTTTCCAGCACCAGACGGTCCGCCAGCACCTGCTGCACAAGGCGCATGAATTCCTGCGCCACCAGGCTCATTCGCGGCTTGGCCTCAGCGCAACGCGCTGCAAAAGCCGCTGCATCCTGCGGCAACGGCTCGGTTAGACACACTCGATTCAGCGTCGCCTCAACCAGTTGGGCCTTCAGCTCAGCCTCGGTACCAAAAGGCATGAACGCCAGCGCCAATTCACGCAAGCCGGGCAAACGTTCGATCGCTCGCACCTGATCTTTCAGCGTCAAGGCGAACAGCCGCGCAAGCCCCCTGCGATGCACGCGCGCGGCCTCCTCGGGAGTGTCAAAGGGGCGCAACGACACGCTATCGCCGTCATCATGCAACGCTGGAAAACCGATTGCCTCGCATCCCGCAACCCGCACTTCAAGCAATTCGGGCAACTCTCCGAAGCTCCACGCGGTCAGCCCATGCAGCCCCTTCTCGACCGCACCATCCTTTGGGTGCTTTTTTTCTTCCTTTGGCTGTTCCGACGGCGTGTCAATTTTTGCGCGACGGAAGCGCTCGGCCACCTCCTGACCGAAACGAGCGCGCAGCTCAGACAGGCTGCGCGATTGACCAAGCATTCGACCGTACTCGTCAATCACGCGGTAATTCATCAAACAATGCGGCGGAAGGTTTTCCGGCCGAAACGACTCAAGTGGCAACTTGAGCGACACACGCTCTTCCACGAACCCCTGCAAGGCGCGCAACAGCGGCTCATCGTGCGCATATTCACCCGCCTGGAACGCTTCCATGAACGCGGCTGCACTTTCGGCCAGCGGCTGCAAACGATGGCGATGCTTCTGCGGTACGGTTTTCAATAACGCCAGCACTTTCGCCTCAAGCAAACCCGGCACCAACCATTCGCAGCGCGCCGCAGGGATCTGATTGAGCATCGCAAGCGGCACCGTCAGGCTTACGCCATCGTCGGCCGCTCCAGGCGCATGAAGGTAACCAAGCTTGAGTTTCTGGCCAAGCACCGTCAGGGATGCGGGGAAACGGTCAGTCGTAATGCCTGCCGCTTCATGACGCATCAATTGCTCACGCGTCAAATGCAAAAGCTTCGGCTCTTTTTTCTCCGCCGTCTTGCGCCAGGCTTCGAAACTCGCGAGGTCGACCACGTCGCCCGGAATCCGCGCATCGTAGAACGCCTCGATCAGGGTTTCATCAACGAGTACGTCCGGCCGCCGTGATTTGTGTTCCAGCCGTTCGATGTCTGCAACCAGGCGCAAATTGTGGCGCAGAAAATTCATGTTCCGCGCCCGACCCTCGGCAATTTCCCCCGGCACGAGCCCCTCACGGATGAGCAGTTCGCGACATATTTCAGGATCAACATCCCGATAACCGACCCCGCGCTGGGCATACAGCGTCAACCCATGCAGCGTGCCACGTTCCCATGCGCGTGCGGCCCCACTGCTTTTCGACCAATGCGGCGCAGACAGCTGACGCTTGATCAGATGCGCGCCCACCTCCTCCACCCATTCGGGCTCAATGCGTGCGATGCAACGCCCGAACAGACGCGACGTTTCAACCAACTCCGCACACACCACCCATTTTCCTGCTTTCTTCGCACGGCTCGACCCCGGATGCGGCCAGAAACGCACGCCACGCGGTCCCATATAACTACCGGCCTGTGGTCCGCTGGCATCCTCGGCGCGGCACCCGACGTTGCCAAGCAGACCCGCCAGCAATGCTTTGTGGATGGCCTCATAACTGGCCGGAATCTGATTTTCCTTCCAACCGTGCTCAGCACACAGCGTGGCAAGCTGGCGGTGGACGTCACGCCATTCACGCATGCGCAACCAGGAAAGAAAGTGCTGCCTGCACCACGCTTTCTGACGACTTCCGGACTCATGGCGCACCACCTCGCCCCAGGCTTTCCACAGATTTCTGAACCACAAGAACTCGGAGCGCTGATCCTGCTCTCCCCCACGGAATCTGGCATGCGCCTGATCCGCGGTGCCGAGCGATTCCTGGGGGCGTTCCCGCGGATCTTGCACCGACAACGCGGAGGCGATCATCAGCATTTCAGCCAGACAACCGCGATCGCGCGCCGCCAGCACCATGCGTCCAACGCGCGGATCGAGCGGCAAACGGGCCAGCTCTTTGCCCACTTCGGTCAATGCGCGCGCGTCATCGTCGGTTACGGCGCCAAGCTCGGCAAGCAACTGATAGCCATCAGCGATCATGCGCGGCTGCGGCTTGTCAATGAAGGGGAAGTCCTCCACCGCGCCCAATCGCAGCGATTTCATGCGCAGGATCACACCGGCCAGCGAAGACCGCAGGACTTCTGGCTCGGTGTGCGCGGCACGCGTCGTAAATTCTTCTTCGTCGTACAACCGAATGCATACGCCGTCCATGACACGCCCGCAGCGTCCTGCCCGCTGTTGCGCGGCGGATTGGGCGATTTTTTCAACCTGCAGTTGTTCGACCTTATTGCGATACGAATAACGTTTGACGCGCGCGAGCCCCGTATCCACAACATAACGAATGCCCGGAACGGTCAACGAGGTTTCGGCAACGTTGGTGGCCAACACCACGCGCCGCCCACCTCCGCTCGAAAACACTCGCGCCTGTTCCTGTGCAGACTGACGCGCGAACAACGGCAGCACTTCCAGCGTCGCAGCATGGCGTGATTTGCGCAGCGCCTCCGCCGCTTCGCGAATTTCGCGCTCGCCGGGCAGAAAAACCAACACATCGCCGGGGCCAATACGCTGCGTTTCATCCACCGCGTCGACAATGGCTTCTGACAGCTCCCGCCCCTTGCCGCGCTCGCGATCTTCTTCGACCGGGCGATAACGTATCTCGATGGGGTACAGCCGCCCCGACACCTCGATCACCGGCGCCGGCTTGCCGTCTTGTGCGAAGTGGTGCGCGAAACGCTCGGCATCCAGTGTCGCCGAGGTCACGATGACTTTCAGGTCCGGCCGACGCGGTAGCAGGGTGCGCAGATAACCGAGCAAGAAATCGATGTTGAGGCTGCGTTCGTGCGCCTCGTCAATGATGATCGTGTCGTAAGCCGCAAGAGACGGATCACTCTGCGTCTCGGCGAGCAAAATGCCGTCGGTCATCAATTTGATGTAGCTCGTCGACTTGATGCGATCCGTAAAACGGATCTTGTAGCCGACGGTGTCGCCCAGCTCACTGCCCAATTCCTGGGCGATACGGCTTGCGGTCGCGCGCGCGGCAAGCCGCCGCGGCTGCGTATGACCGATCAGACCGGCCGTGCCGAGCCCGAGCTCAAGACAGATTTTTGGCAGCTGAGTGGTCTTGCCCGAGCCGGTTTCACCGCTGACGATGACAACCTGGTGGGCGCGAATCGCAGCGGCAATTTCTTCACGCCTTTGCGTAACGGGCAGTTCGGGTGGAAAGTCCGGCTGTGGCCGCTTCGCGAGGCGTGCAGAAAACTGCGCACGGGAACGCTCCAGCAACGCATCGAAATCCGTCTGCGCCTGAGCACGCCCGCCACCTTGATTACGTTGAACTTTCCGCGCGAGCGCACGCAGACGCGGCCGATCCGCGCTGAGGCAATCGGCAAAACGGACTTCTCGCAGGGATTCGGCGGCAGAACTCAAGACCCGGGCAGCTACGCAACAATGCAATTCACAAGCCGGCAATTATGCCAGAGCCACCCATCTATACTGGGATCAGACCTCATCGAGCGTACCCCAATGACCCACACACACCCATTGCGCGATCACATTGTCGATACTGCGCTGGCGCTCGCCGAGCAAGATTGCTGGGAACGTCTGCGCCTTCACGAGGTGGCGCGCGCAGCGGACATTTCACTCAACGACATCCGGATTCATTTCCGCGAAAAAGAAGACATTGGCGACGCCTGGTTCGATCGCGCGGACGCGGCGATGCTGAAGCGCTCCGAAACGCCCGACTTCGCTGCTCTGGATATCTCAGGGCGTATTCACGCATTGATCATGGCGTGGTTCAACGCGCTCGCTGAACATCGCAAAGCGACGCGCGAAATCATCCTGGGCAAACTGGAACCCGGACATCTGCACATTCAAATTCCAGGGCTGATGCGCGTCAGCCGTACCGTGCAGTGGGTACGCGAAGCGGCCGGGTGTGATGCGAGTTTTGTCCGCCGCGCCCTGGAAGAAAGTGTATTGACGGCCATCTACCTGCTGAGCTTTGCGCACTGGCTCCGTGACGATTCGCCGGCGTACGAACGCACTGGCCGTTTTCTTGAGCGTCGGCTGGCCGGCACACGATGGGCTTCCCGCGCGAGGCCCATCAAGCAGACTGTGCGCGACTCCACCCCCCGCAACTCCACCTCCAACTCAACCCGCTAACCGTGGATCCGTTCAGTCACGTTTTGAGCGGCGCCCTGCTCGCCCGCGCCAGCGCAGACCGACGCACCGCCCTACCTTTGCGTCTGCGTGTCGCAGCCGGATGCGGCGCAGCGCTATTTCCGGATATTGACGTTGCACTTCGACTGGTCGACACACTGACCTACCTGAATCTGCATCAGGGGATCACGCATTCGCTCGTGATGTTGCCGGTATGGACGTTCCTGCTCTCGGCGTTGTTCGCAGTGTTCACGAACAGACGGACGGCCGATTTTTTCGCGCCGGTCGCGTTGGGTTTGAGCATTCATGTCGCCGGAGACCTGATCACCGCTTACGGGCTGCAGTTGTTCACACCCCTGTCGCAGCAACATTTTTCGCTTTCGTGGGCGTTTGTCATTGACCCGGTCATCACGCTGATTCTCGCAACCGGGGCACTGTTGTCATGGTTGCGCCCCGATCAGCGCAGTGCAGCGATCGGGGCCTTGGTGCTGGTCGCCTGCTACCTCGGCTTTCTATCGCAGCAACATCGGGAGGCATTATTGCTCGCACAGATCCGGGCCGCCACCCATGACCTGTCTCAAGCCAGTGCATGGCCACAACCGCTCTCCCCTTATCACTGGAAACTCGTCGTCTCCGACGAGAGTCATCACCAACAGGCCCATGTCAATTTGCGTGAGCATGCACCCTTGCCATGGCCCGGTCTGCTGGGCGGCGTCGCCCGCGCTTACGGAGAGAAAGAATGGACCGAATTACCACGGCTGACAGACGAATTCTCTCGTCAGGCATGGCTCCGTCCGGAATTTTCTTCGTTCCGACAGTTCGCAAAGTTGCCGCGAATATACGCAATCACCCACGATGGCGGACAACGCTGCGCCTGGTTCGTCGACATGCGTTTCGAAGTGCCTACGCTCGGACCCTCTTTCCGCTTTGGTTCATGTCAAAGCCTTACCCATCCGCAGCAATGGGAACGCATCCGCGCCCGAGGACGTTTCTGGATGGACTGACGGCGCTCACCCGCCGGCTCGGCGCGTGCCAGAATCCCCGCGCCGGCGAAAACGCCTCATTTCCGCCATGGTGATGTCGGCTCGACTCGCCACGACGGCCTCAAGCCGACCGTCCCTTAACGCAACGCAAGCATCAAGCCCAAAATCAAGGTCAACACCACCATCAGCGTCGCCCACACAATCATCCCGATGAGCAGGATGAAGGTTCCCATCAACTGCGCGCGGCGACTGTCTTTGAGCCTGAACAACGGTTCTACACCGCGATAAATCAACGCCGCCGAACCGCACCACGCCACCATCAAGACCGCCCCGTTAAACCACGCCGAAGGCACAAACAGCGCAAGCGGAGCAAGCCACAGCGGGGTCGGAGCGAGCGCCGCAAACCTGTAACACTGACGATCATCGGGCCGCGTATCGACGACATCCCCCAATTGCCGGATGATCAACGCCATCAGCGCGAACATCCCGATTTCAAGCACGAAAAGCACGGCTCCCACCGTCATGGCCTCGCCGAGCGACAGCGCTGGCACCACCACCGGCAAGGTCGTCTTGGACGTGACATGCATCGCATAGATGAACATTCCAACCGGAATCAGCGACATCAGCACAACATACAGCCACGTCATTCGCCCGACCTGAGAATCCATTTGCAGCAACCCTTTTCATCCACCAAAGTAAAAGCCATCATTTTTTCGAATGGACACGCCCTGAGTCAGTGACTGCCCAACAACCGTACCGCGAACCCATCCCCTGCAATGACCGTTCTCCAAGCCTTTCCTCCTGTCGTGGCGCCCGGCGCCCACACATTGATTCTCGGCAGCATGCCAAGCGCAGCCTCGCTCGAAGCCGCCCACTATTACGCGCATCCGCGCAATCTGTTCTGGCCCATCGTCGGCGAAATACTCGGGTTTGCGCCGGAGGCCCCCTACAGTGACCGCGTGGCCGTGCTGTTGGCGCGTGGTTACGCCCTGTGGGACGTTCTCGGAAGTTGCCGCCGCGAAGGCAGCCTCGACAGTGCCATCCAGGCAGACTCCATGGAAATCAACGATTTCTCAACATTCCTTGCCGTCCACCCGGAGATCAACCGGATTTTCTTCAATGGCACCTTTGCCGCCGATCTGTTCCGACGCCGCGTGATGCCGACGCTGAAAGCGCGCGGCGAAACACTCTCCCTCATCCGCCTGCCCTCGACAAGCCCAGCCAACGCTTCGATTTCGCGTGAGGCTAAACGCGCAGCGTGGGCTGCGATCCAATGCGCACGCTAAGAACGCGACAACCCTTCGACGGAACCTGTCGAGCCGACCGCCACCCGGCGAAGATGGAATGCAGACTGCAAATCATTTTCGCCTGCCGACACGCATACCAAAGCGTGCGCGCCAGTGTAGCGAACGCTCACAACACGGTAGAATCATGCCTTCCGTTATCGGTCGCCATTTGAGAGTCCCGTGTCCGAGCATTCTAAAAGTACCCCTCCCGCAAGCAATTTCATTCGCAATCTGATTGACGAAGACAACCGTACCGGCAAATGGGGCGGCCGCGTCGAAACCCGTTTCCCGCCCGAACCGAACGGCTACCTTCACTATGGCCACGCCAAATCGATCTGCTTGAACTTCGGTCTGGCCGAGCAGTACGGCGGCCAATGCCATCTGCGTTTCGACGATACCAACCCGGAAAAAGAAGAGCAGGAATACGTCGATGCCATCATCGATGCAGTCAGTTGGCTCGGTTACGACTGGGGCGAGCACCTGTATTTCGCCTCGGATTACTTCGAAACCATGTATCAATGTGCGGTCAGCTTGATCGAGACCGGACACGCCTACGTCGATTCGCTGCCCGCCGAAGAGATCCGTGCAATGCGCGGGACGCTCACCCAGCCCGGCCAGAACAGTCCTTTCCGGACCCGCAGCGTAGAGGAGAATCTCGACCTGTTTCACCGCATGCGCGCGGGTGAATTCGCCGAAGGCACGCACGTGTTGCGGGCGAAAATCAACATGGCAAGCCCCAACATCAACCTGCGCGACCCGGTCATTTACCGCATCCGTCACGCCACGCACCACCGCAGCGGTGATCGTTGGTGCGTATATCCGCTGTACACGTTCGCGCATCCGCTAGAAGATGCCATCGAAAACATCACACACTCGCTGTGTACGTTGGAGTTCGAAGATCAGCGTCCGTTTTACGACTGGTTGCTCGAAACCTTGGCTCAAGCCAACATGTTTGAACGCCCCTTGCCGCAGCAAATCGAGTTTGCGCGCCTCAACCTGAACTACACGGTGCTGTCCAAACGCAAGCTGATCCAGCTCGTCGAGGAAGGACACGTAGATGGATGGGATGACCCGCGCCTGCCGACCCTGAGCGGCGCGCGCCGACGCGGTTTCACGCCGGAGGGTTTTCGCATGTTCGCCGAACGCATCGGCGTATCCAAATCCGATGCATGGATCGACATGAGCGTGCTGGAGGAATGCATGCGCGAGCACCTCAACGAAGCGGCCGAACGCCGTATCGCGGTGCTCGACCCGCTCAAGCTCATTCTCACCAACTACCCGCAAGACAGTGAAGAGCTGTGCGAAGCACCCAATCACCCGCTCAAACCGGAATCAGGCAAACGCAGCATGCCGTTTACGCGCGAACTCTGGATTGAACGCGGTGATTTCATGGAAGAACCGGTCAAAGGTTTCCGCCGCCTGTTTCCGGACAACATGGTGCGTTTGCGCTACGGCTATGTCGTCAAATGCACCGGCTGCGAAAAAGATGCCGCAGGCAATATCACAGCGGTGCTCGCCGAATATCTGCCGGATTCTAAAAGCGGCACCCCGGGGGCGGACAATTACAAGGTCAAGGGCAATCTGCACTGGGTGTCCGCAACGCACGGCTATCGCGCCGAAGTTCGCCTGTACGACCGACTCTTCGCGTACCCCAACCCGGGCGCACGCCGCGAAGGCGACGCGCCGGAGCTCGAGCGCGACTTCATCGACGACCTCAATCCTGCCTCGAAAACAACCATTACCGCCTGGCTGGAACCAAGCTTGCGCCACGCGCAGCCTGAAGAACAGTTCCAATTCGAGCGCCACGGCTATTTCGTGGCTGATCGCGAGGATTCAAAAGCGGATACGCCGGTATTCAATCGCACAGCGACCTTACGGGACTCCTGGTCCAAGGCTGCCAAATGATCCGACCCATCAGGGTCAGTCATGCACTCGCCCTGATGTTCACACCTGATCTTTTTGCTTCTGCCGTTCCGCCAATGCATCTCCCAGCGGTCCCAGCACCGGTTTGAAGCCGGCGCGATGCGCCGCGCGGGACACCGCATGCGCGGCCAGCGGCGCAGTGGCCAGCAGCACCAGCAACGCGAGAATGGCTTCCAGCGCCACCTCTCCGCTTGATGCCGCCGCCACCCCCGCCAGAATCAGCACCGCACCCAAGACGCCCGCCTTGCTGGCAGCGTGCATGCGACTGTAACAATCCGGCAGGCGCATCACTCCGATTGCGCCGAGCAGACTAAACAACGCTCCAAACAGAACCAGCGCTGAAGCCAGCCACGGCATCCACGATCCATTCATCGTCCCTGCTCCGCCTCATCTTCCTCGGCTCTGCGAAACAGCAGCGTAAAACCGACTGTGCCAAGGAAGGATGCCAACGCCAGCACCACCGCCACATCCAAAAACACCGCTTGCGCGGTCAGCAGCGACACCGTGGCAATAATGGCAACGCCCAACAAGGTCAGCGCATCGATCGCCACCACACGATCGGCGCCGGTCGGACCACGCAACAACCGCAACAGGATCAACGCCGCACTGACAGCCAGCAGCACGACCACCAACGGCAGCACCCAAAAAGCGCCAGCAAGCTCAACGGTCATCAAATCTCTCCCTCGCGGCTTCAGGTGAGTCACCCGCGTCGATCCATGCCAGCAGCCGCGCTTCGATTTCCCGCACGCCCTTCTCGACACTTTCGACGCTTTCGACGTCCAGCGCGTGCACGTACATCACGCCGGTCTCGGACTCATACTCCACCGCCATCGTCCCGGGCGTCAGGGTCAGAAAAGCGCCCACCAGCGTGGCAATGCGATCATCACGCCGCAGCAGCTGGACGGTCACGATGGCCGGGCGCGGAGCGCAATTGAGCGCGAACACCACGCGCGCCACGTCCATACTGGCATAAACGACCTCGCGCGCGAACCAGAACGCGAAGCCGACTCCCAGTTCGAGGCGTCGCACATAACTGCGCAACCCCATCAGACCGGCGCCAAGCTTAAGCACCAGATAGGTCAAAACCATTGCCGTCAAAACGCCCAGCGGCGTCAGCGCATTCGAGAAGGCTGCCAGCACGACCGCCAACAGCAAATGGATTCCGAACATGCTTATTCCCCTCCCGCGTGCGTCATGCGTTGCAGGTAGCCCACTGGCTCGGCAAGCTGTTCCGCCGCCGCGATGGCATAGCTCATGACCGGGCCGGCGCCGAAACCGATCAGCACCGTCAACGCAGCAAGAACACTGACTACCCACCAATTCCCGCGCATGCCCGGAACCGCACGGATAGCCTCTTCTCCTTGCGGATGCGTCTTGAGGAAAGCCTCGTTCCAAATCTTGCTCATCGACAACAAGGTCAGGATGCCGGTGACGAGGGCAACCGCCGCCGCCCACCAAAACCCGTCCACCAAACTGGCTTTGACCAATACCAGTTTGGCCCAGAATCCCGACAAGGGTGGAATGCCCGCCAACGACAGCGCAGGAATCGCGAACAGGATCGCCAACAATGGCCATGTCGCATACAGCCCGCCCATCGCAGCCAAACGCTCGGAACCGGTTAATCGCGCGGCGATGCCGCCGACAAAAAACAGGTTGGCTTTTACGATGATGTGGTGAATCAGGTAGAACACCGCGCCCGCCAACGCCAGCGGCGTGGCCAGCGCCAGCCCCAGGATCATGTACCCCACCTGGCTCACGATATGAAAAGACAGGATGCGTCGCACTTCATTCTGCGCAGCCGCCCCCAACACACCGATCAACATCGTTGCACAGGCCACCCACAGCAGCACCACGTGAACCTGACCGAACTCCGGCCACAGCAACGTCACGATGCGAATCAACGCATACACGCCCACTTTGGTCAGCAAACCGGCAAACAATGCCGAAACAGGCGTCCATGCAACATGATAGGAGGCGGGCAACCAGCCGAACACCGGGAACAGCGCGGCTTTGATCGAGAACGACAGCAACATCAGCACCACCGCCATCGTCGCGCCCGGCGGGACGTCTCCCGAGCGGAAAATCATCGCCAGCTCGCCCATGTTCAGCGTACCGGTGGCCGAATAGATCATGCCCGCCGAGAGCAGGAAAAACAGCGTCGCGACCAGATTGAGCACGAGATAAGTGATGGTGCCGGCCAACCGACGACGCCCCATCCCCAGCGAGATCAGCGCGAACGAGCCAATCAACAAAACCTCAAACCAGACGTAAAGATTGAATACGTCTGCGGTAATGAAGGCGCCACACACACCGCACAACAAACCGTGCACGAAAAGGTGAAAGTCGCGCGCAACCTCCGCCTCCCCTTCGCGTTTGAAACCGTAGACAACCGTCGCCAGACCAATCACGCCGGTGATGGCGACCATCGCCGCCGACAACCGGTCAATGACCGCCGAAATGCCGTACGGCGCTTGCCAGCCGCCGAGTTGCCCCGCCAGCACCACGTCCGAGGCGGCCAGGCCGACCAGTACCAACCCGACCACCAGCAACGCGGCCGCGCCCACCACGCTCACAATGCGCACCAGATCATGCCGCGTGCGCAATAACAGGCCCAGCACGAGCGTAGTGAGCGGCACCGCCATCGGTGCTACGAGCAGGAAATTCATCATGCGCGATCCTTCTCGTCTCGTGGAACGACGTCATCTTCGGCGCCGTTATCCCCGCGCCCATCCAGCGCGGGCTCTTCGGTTACGCTGGTCACGACGTCGGTTCTGGTAATGCCATGCGTTACGCGCACACTCTTCAATACAGATAATGCGAACACAAACAAGCCGAAACCAATCACGATGGCGGTGAGCACCAACGCCTGCGGTAACGGGTTGACGGCCTCGGCCGGCACCTGCGTTGCGCTGACAAACGCCGGGTGGTCACCGAAAAACCGCCCCGAAGTGATGACGCCCAAGTTGATCGCATTGCCGATCACGACGATCCCCAACACCACCCGGACAAGATTGCGATCCAGCAACATCCACATGCCGATGCCGGCCAGACCGCCCACCGTCAATGCCGCGATGACTTCCATCAGCCGAATCTCCCTGCAAGCCGTTGAATCATGTGCATGATCGCGCCGAACACGGTCAGGAACACCCCGATATCAAACAGCAATGGCGTACCCAGCTTGATTCCCGCCGGCGCGAACCACAACGCAGTGAGAAACGGCTCACCCGCGCCGATGCCTAGCAAGCCCGCCAGCAGCGCACACCCCAAACCGGCGCCGATCAGTCGCGGCGGCGAAGTCCACAGCAACTCCCGCGCGATGCGGTTACCGAAAGACAGCACAAGCAGGATGAAACCTATCGCCCCGACCAAGCCACCGATAAAGCCACCGCCTGGCAGATTGTGCCCACGCCACAGCAACATCAGCGAGACCAGCACCAGCACGGCTGCAAACGGGCGTAGCCCTTGGCGCAGCATGGTCGAGGCGAATTCCGGTTCAGGCCGGTCGTGCAACGTTGCCGGTTTGCCGCTACTGAGCAACGCTGCTGCGGCCAAACCGGACAAGCCGACGACGAGAATTTCGCCCAGGGTATCGAACGCACGAAAATCCACCAATATCACGTTCACCACGTTGCTTCCGTGGCCGCCCGGATAACTATTGGCGAGAAACCATTCGGCGATGTCCCCCGGCAGCGGATGAGAAACCGCGACGATCAACGCAGCGGCCACCGCCAAGCCGAATAGCAGTGAGATGCCTGCATGAAAGATTCGCACCGACCGGTGGCGCGCTCCCACGCCGGGAATACGCGGCATCGAGCGGAAAACAAAGGCCAAAAACACCACACTCAAGGTTTCGACCATCAATTGCGTGATGGCGACATCCGGCGCACTCACCGACAAATACACCAGCGCCACACCG
>DATGNI010000067.1:0-70934 GCA_035306825.1 Azoarcus sp.
CTCTTAAGTTCAATCCACAGCACTCAAAGTCATCACTGACATTATGAGCGCTCAATCTTTGCTGTTCGGGGCCAATGACCCCTGAACCCACAACCATTGAAGCGCCCACACTTATCGGTTGTCCAAATTGTTAAAGAACCGTTGCACTTGCCGTGCAACGAAGAACGAGAGTATGCAGCACTTCCGCCCTTCCAGTCAAGCCATATTGCGAAATAATGAATCCCCGCAAAAAAACTCAACCGCCCCCGCAAACACCGCTAAAAACAACACAATGCAGCGCGAAGAGCGGCGAATTATATAGCCAATGTGCAAGGTGTCAACACGCTTTCGCCGCTTTCAGGAACCGCTTCCGTGTAAAAGACCGCCCAAAGCGTGCGGACACTGACTACAACCGCCACGCGCAGCATCCGAAAACGATCACTGACTGGCCAAATTCAGGGGCGCCCAATCATGGCCGGGCCGTGACAGCCGGTTCGCTCTCCACCCTCCCACTGTGAGTGATGAGCCACCGGCATGCCGCGAGGCCGCCTGTCAGCGAGCCCCATCTTGTCACGAATCATTTGGTGTCCTTTGCTATGGGCAGATTCATGCGCGCTAGAATGGTGCCCCAAACGTTCTCAACAGAAACGATGAAACAGTACCTTGACCTGATGCGCCATGTACTTCTTCATGGCGATGAAAAATCTGATCGCACCGGCACGGGTACGCGTTCGGTGTTTGGGTGGCAGATGCGCTTCAATCTTGAAGACGGTTTCCCCTTGCTGACCACAAAGAAGCTGCACACCCGTTCGATCATTCATGAGCTGCTGTGGTTCCTGAAAGGGGATACCAATATCCGCTACCTGAAGGAAAACGGGGTCTCCATCTGGGACGAATGGGCGGACGAGAACGGCGATCTTGGACCCGTATACGGCAAACAATGGCGCCGATGGGAAACGGGAGACGGGCGCAGCATCGACCAAATCGAACGTCTGCTGGACGGACTCAAGCACAATCCCGACTCACGACGCCACATCGTCTCCGCCTGGAACCCCGGCGAAATCGACGGCATGGCGTTACCGCCGTGTCACGCGCTGTTCCAGTTTTACGTTGCGAACGGCCGGATCTCGTGTCAGCTCTACCAACGCAGCGCCGATATCTTTCTCGGCGTGCCGTTCAACATCACCTCGTATTCGTTACTGCTGCTGATGGTGGCGCAAGTGTGCGGCTATCGACCGGGGGACTTCGTATGGACGGGCGGCGACTGCCACCTGTACAGCAACCATCTGGAACAGGCTCGCGAGCAACTTACCCGCGAGCCCCGCACGCTGCCGACAATCCGACTCAATCCTGCGGTCAAGGATTTGTTTGCATTCCGCCTTGAGGACTTTACGCTCGAAGGTTACGACCCACACCCTCACATCAAGGCACCCGTCGCGGTATGAGCACAGAGACAGAAATCATCTTCATCGCGGCCATGGCGAAAAACCGCACGATTGGCCTCGACAACACTTTGCCGTGGCGATTAAAAGCGGATTTGGCTCATTTCAAGCGCACGACAACCGGGCATCCCATTCTCATGGGACGCAAAACATGGGAGTCGCTCGGTCGGCCATTGCCGGGACGACGCAATCTGGTGCTCACGCGCAATCCGCAATTCGCGGCGGAAGGTGCCGAAGTATTTACCCATCCGCAAGAAGCCATCGCCGCAGTGGATGCAGGCACGGTTTTCGTGATTGGCGGCGCGGAACTGTATACCCAAATGCTCGACCGGGCTGACCGCCTTGTGCTGACCGAGATCAACGCGGATGTGGAAGGCGACGCACACTTCCCCCACTTCAGCAAAGAAGATTTCGTCGAAGTTTCACGCGAGACGCATCGTGCCGATGACGACAACGAGTTCGACTATGATTTCGTCGAATACCGGCGGCGAAAAAAAGAAGCGCTGGATTGAAACACCCATGCAAAAAGCGATCTTCCCGATCGCTTTTTCATTGGGCATGAACCATCGCTTTGCAAGAAAGAGTTCCTGCACGAACGTCAAAAAGCGGTGAGACATGCTCACCGCCTCGGCTCATTTCACACAATCAACGTAATAATCCACCCGTCCGTCTCGCTCTGCACGAACGAGGCCGTGGATATCGGTTTCAAAGCCTGGGAAACGGGCGTTGAAATCGCGCGCGAATTTCAGATAGCGCACGATCGTTGCATTGAAACGCTCGCCCGGAATCAGTAGCGGGATACCGGGCGGGTACGGCGTCACGAGCATTGAAGTCACGCGCCCTTCCAGGTCGTCAATCGGCACGCGTTCGATTTCTCGATGCGCCATTTTCGCAAAGGCATCCGCCGGTTTCATCGCCGGAACCATGTCCGACAAATACATTTCCGTGGTCAGACGGGCGACGTCGTTTTCCTTGTAAAAACTGTGGATCTCAGCACATAGATCCTTCAGGCCCGTGCGCTCGTAGCGCGAATACTTCGCGCCAAACTCCGGCATCACTCGCCACAATGGCTGGTTGCCGTCGTAGTCGTCCTTGAATTGTTGCAACTCGGTCACCATCGTGTTCCAACGGCCTTTGGTGATACCGATGGTGAACATGATGAAGAACGAGTACAGGCCGGTTTTTTCGACAATGATGCCGTGTTCGGCCAGATAGCGAGTAAGAACGCCGGCCGGGATGCCCCATTCGGCGAAACCGCCGTCCACATCTAGCCCCGGCGTGATGAGCGTGGCCTTGATCGGGTCGAGCATGTTGAAGCCTTCGGCCAGATCGCCGAAACCGTGCCAACGGTCTTCGGCTTTCAGCATCCAGTCGTCGCGCGTACCGATCCCCTCCTCTGCGAGATAATCCGGCCCCCACACCTTGAACCACCAATCGGAAGTTCCGAATTCGGCGTCAACCTTGCGCATCGCGCGACGGAACTCAACCGCTTCGACCAGCGATTCTTCGACCAATGCCGTGCCGCCCGGCGGCTCCATCATCGCCACCGCCACGTCGCACGAAGCGATGATTGCATACTGTGGCGAAGTGGAGGTATGCATCAGATAGGCTTCGTTGAAAATGTCGCGATCAAGTTTGCGCGTTTTTGAATCCTGTACCAGCACCTGCGAAGCCTGAGAAAGGCCTGCGAGCAGTTTGTGCGTGGATTGAGTCGAAAAGACCATCGACTCCTCGCAGCGCGGGCGATTCTCTCCAATGGCATGGTAATCGCCATAGAAATCGTGAAACGCAGCATGCGGCAACCACGCCTCGTCGAAATGCAGGGTGTCGATTTCACCGTCCAGCATTTCCTTGATGGTCTCGACGTTGTAGACCACGCCATCATAGGTTGACTGCGTGATCGTCAAGATGCGTGGCTTTTTGTTCTCCGCCTGGGACGCAAACGGATTGGCGGCGATTTTCTTCTGGATGTTTTCGCGCGAAAACTCCTTCAGCGGAATCGGGCCGATGATGCCGTAGTGATTGCGTGTTGGCGTCAGAAACACCGGCACCGCGCCGGTCATGATGATCGAGTGGAGGATGGACTTGTGACAGTTACGGTCCACCACGACGATATCACCCGGCGCAACCGTGGTATGCCACACCATCTTGTTGGAAGTTGAGGTGCCGTTGGTGACAAAAAACAAGTGGTCGCAGTTCAGAATGCGCGCCGCATTACGCTCCGACGCTGCCACCGGGCCCGTGTGGTCGAGCAACTGGCCCAATTCCTCGACCGCGTTGCACACATCGGCACGCAGCATGTTCTCGCCAAAAAACTGGTGGAACATCTGCCCCACCGGGCTTTTCAGGAAGGCCACCCCGCCGGAATGCCCCGGACAATGCCAGGAATACGAGCTGTCTGCGGCATAGCCCACCAAGGCGCGAAAAAACGGTGGTGCGAGCGAATCAAGATAATTGCGCGCCTCGCGCACGATGTACCGCGCGACAAACTCCGGCGTATCTTCGAACATGTGGATGAAGCCGTGCATCTCGCGCAGCACATCGTTCGGAATGTGGCGGCTCGTTCGCGTCTCGCCGTACAGAAAAATCGGAATATCCGCGTTACGGAAACGGATTTCCTCGACAAAGGCACGCAATGCCGCAATCGCCTCATCGGAGGCTTCCGATGACGAAAACTCTTCATCGTCAATCGACAAGACGAAAGCACAGCCACGACTTTGTTGTTGGGCGAACGACGACACGTCGCCGAAACTCGTCACACCCAACACTTCGATGCCTTCGGCCTCGATCGCCTTCGCCATCGCCCGGATACCGAAGCCCGAGGTGTTCTCGGAGCGAAAATCCTCATCAATGATGATGATCGGAAAGTGAAAGCGCATCTAAATCTCCCGGCCCGGGCACATCCCGCGCCTACCATCGTTTCAGCAGCAGTTTGCCGCAGCATTACGTCACCCGCCGACGTCGACGGGCCATCTTCGGTTGCGTGGCTTTATTGCAAACCGGGCGACAGGATCAGATTTTGGGCAGGGTCACGCCCTTCTGCCCCTGATACTTCCCGCCGCGGTCCTTGTACGAGGTCGCGCACTCTTCATCGGATTCGAAAAACAACATCTGCGCCACCCCTTCGTTGGCGTAAATCTTCGCCGGCAACGGGGTGGTGTTCGAAAATTCAAGCGTCACATGACCTTCCCATTCCGGCTCAAGCGGCGTGACGTTGACGATGATGCCGCAACGCGCATACGTACTCTTGCCCAAACAGATCGTCAGCACGCTACGTGGAATACGGAAATACTCCACCGTGCGCGCAAGCGCGAAGGAATTGGGCGGGATAATGCAGACTTCGCCCGTAAAATCAACGAAGTTGGCCGAATCGAAATCTTTCGGGTCAATGATGCTGGAGTTGATGTTCGTGAAGATCTTGAATTCGTTCGCGCAGCGCACGTCGTAACCATAGCTCGACGTGCCGTAGGATACGATTCGACCCGACTCGTTGGCGCGTACCAGATCGGACGCGAACGGTTCGATCATGTCATGCTCGTCCGCCATGCGACGGATCCATTTGTCGGATTTGATGGACATCGTGGTCGTTTCCTCTGCTACGGCTCTGCGGCCGGAAAAATTCGCGTTAATGTAGGACAAAGCTCCACACAAGCGAAAGCCGTGCAGAGTAACCGATTCCGAGTCGTTCGATTCAGGTATTCTGAATCACGACGTTCGGGAATTTGTGCGTCATGTCACGCGCTCTGGATGCGATACGAACCGCCACCCTATGCGCGATTTCACCGTACATCGCAGCCAGCCGCCCTTCCGGCTCCGCCGCGACGGTGGGCGTGCCGGAATCCGCCTCGCTCCGTATCTGGCCATCCAGCGGCAACGCCCCAAGAAACGGCACATCGTAATCGGCGCACAGCTTTTCGCCACCACCCGCACCGAAAATGCGTTCTTCATGGCCGCATTTTGAACAAATGTGCACGCTCATGTTTTCGACCACCCCGACAATCGGAACGCCGACTTTCTCGAACATCTTCAGCCCCTTGCGTGCATCGATCAACGCAATGTCCTGCGGTGTCGTGACGATCACCGCACCGGTCACCGGCACTTGCTGTGAGAGCGTAAGCTGAATATCACCGGTGCCCGGCGGCATGTCGATGACAAGATAGTCGAGATCATCCCAGTTGGTGTCTTTCAGCAACTGAGTCAGCGCCTGAGTCACCATCGGACCGCGCCACACCATCGGCGCCTCGGCATCAATCAGGTTGCCGATCGACATCACCTGCACGCCATGCGCTTTCAGCGGCTCCATGCGTTTGCCATCCTTCGACAGCGGCCGCTGGCCCGTCAAACCCATGATCTGCGCCTGGGACGGACCGTAGATATCCGCGTCAAGCAAGCCAACGCGGGCCCCCTCTTGCGCCAGTGCAAGCGCCAGGTTCGCCGAGGTCGTGCTTTTACCCACGCCCCCCTTGCCTGATGCAACCACGATGACATTGCGCACACCGGGCAACAGCTTCACACCTTGCTGAACAGCATGCGCGGCGATTTTCCAGCCCACTTCAAGTTCAATGGAATCGACCCCATCGACGTTGCCCAGCGCATCGCATACCAGTTGCTCCAACCGTTCGTGATGACTTTTCGCCGGATAGCCCAGTTCGAGCACCACCCGCACGCGTCCGTTGCCGTCCACCGCGACCTCACGCAACGTGCGCCCGGCACCGAGTTTCTTGTCGGTACTCGGGTCGACGACCTCCTTCAGGATTTCGGTAAGCGACTCCGACGTAACACTCATGACTTGATCCTTCCTGCAACAATTGCGCCGTATGGGCGATTAATCGGGTAATGATACCCAAGCGGAGTCGTATGCTCACCCCTATCACGAGCGTGGGAATACTCCGGGAAACCTCCGCCCTTTGATAGAATTACCTTTTTGCCTTGAACCCCTTTCACATGCCGCGCCATATTCTCGTCACCAACGCCCTGCCTTACGCCAACGGCGATATCCATCTCGGCCATCTGGTTGGCTATATCCAAGCTGACATCTGGGTACGTTACCAACGAATGCGTGGGAACAACGTGCATTATGTTTGCGCCGACGACACCCACGGCACCCCCATCATGCTGCGCGCGGAAAAGGAAGGCATCACCCCGGAACAGCTCATTGAGCGTTCGCATGGCGAGCATCTGCGCGATTTCACCGGTTTCAATGTTGCGTTCGACAACTATCATTCCACGCACTCCCCCGAAAACCGTGCCTACGCCGACGACATCTACGCCAAGCTGAAAGAGGCCGGTTTCATTGAAAGCCGCGCGATCGAGCAATACTATGATCCCCAGCGCGAAATGTTCCTGCCGGATCGTTTCATCAAAGGCGATTGCCCGAAATGTGGCGCGGCAGATCAATACGGTGACAATTGCGAATCCTGCGGCGCAGCCTACGCGCCAACCGATCTGAAAAACCCGTATTCCGCAGTCTCCGGCGCACAGCCCGAATTACGCACATCCGAACATTTTTTCTTTCGCCTGTCGGATCCCCGTGCAGTGAACTTTCTGCGCGAGTGGACGCGCGGCACCAACGCCGCCGGCGTCCGTCGTCTGCAACCCGAAGCAGCCAACAAAATGAAGGAATGGCTCGGCGAAAAAGACGAAAACAAACTGGCCGACTGGGATATTTCGCGTGATGCGCCCTATTTCGGCTTCGAAATCCCGGGGGCGCCAGGGAAATACTTTTACGTCTGGCTTGACGCGCCGATCGGCTATCTCGCCAGCTTCCGCAATTTCGCCGAAAAAGTGGGTGGCATCAACACGGAACACTATACCGATGCCGTCCAGGCCGAAGCCGCTGGCACCGAAATGGTGCACTTCATCGGCAAGGACATCCTTTACTTCCACGCCCTGTTCTGGCCCGCGATATTGCATTTCACCGGCTACCGCACGCCCACGCAGCTGGCCGTAAACGGCTTTCTCACCGTCGACGGCGCAAAAATGAGCAAGAGCCGCGGCACGTTCATCACCGCCCAGTCATACATTGAGCAGGGTCTCAACCCGGAATGGTTGCGTTATTATTTTGCAGCCAAATCCAACGGCACAATGGAAGATGTCGATCTCAGCTTCGACGACATGATCGCCCGGGTCAATTCCGATCTGGTGGGCAAATACATCAATATCGCCAGCCGCTGTTCCGGTTTTATCGCCAAACGTTTCGACGGCAAGCTGGGCGAAATTGACCCGCAACCCGTAAGCGAATTTCGCGCTGCACTCGAATCCGGCAAGATCGCACGCGCCTACGAAAACCGGGATTTCAGTCTTGCCCTACGTGAGATCATGCATCTGGCCGATACTGCCAACCAGTATGTCAATGACCACAAACCGTGGGAACTGGCCAAGCAGGAAGGACAGGAAGAGCGGTTGCACACCGTCTGTTCGACCGCGCTGACATTATTCCGCGATCTCACACGGTTTCTCAAACCGGCGCTTCCCACCGTTGCAGAAAAGGTCGAAGCTTTTCTCAAGATCGAGCCGCTTACCTGGCCCGACACGTGGAAACCGCTACCGGTCGGTCATTCGATTCAGCCGTACCAACACATGATGACCCGTGTCGAACGCAAGCAGATCGACGCCCTGATCGAAGCCAACCGCGCCAGCCTCGAACCCGCTGACATTTCGCAAACCAAACCAGCCAGCCAGGACAAGCACACGCCCCCGATGGAACAGGAACACATTTCGATTGACGACTTCCTCCAGGTCGATCTGCGCGTTGCGCGAATCGTCGAGGCTCATCACGTTGAGGGGGCGGACAAGCTTCTGCGCCTGATGCTCGACATTGGCGAAACTGACCAGGACGGCCAGCCTAAGCCGCGCCAGGTCTTTGCCGGCATCAAATCCGCTTACGATCCGACCACACTGGTCGATCGCCTGACCGTGATGGTCGCCAATCTCGCCCCACGCAAAATGAAATTCGGTCTCAGCGAAGGCATGGTGCTCGCGGCTTCGGATCCACAAAACAAAACCGGTGGGCTGTACATCCTGTCTCCTGACAGCGGCGCCACGCCGGGAATGCGGATCAGCTGATGCCGCTCACGCCTTCCAAACGCTGGATGGTCCGTCACCGCAGGCCGCGACAACTAGGGTTCATCGTCGCCGCTGTGACCGCCCCCGTCCATTGCAGGAGAAGGCTCCATGTTTCGCTTCCACCCGAAGCTCCTCGACACCCTTCCCGGTTATAACCGGGAAACCCTGACTTCAGATATTGCCGCCGGCATCACTGTCGGCGTGCTTGCTCTGCCGCTGGCGATGGCTTTTGCGATCGCCAGCGGAATGAGTCCCGCAGCAGGCATCTGGACCGCCATCGTGGCCGGTCTGGTGATCTCGCTATTCGGCGGCTCCCGGGTGCAAATCGGCGGGCCGACCGGCGCGTTCATCCCCATCATATATGCCATTGTCGTCGACTATGGCGTCGCCAACTTGCTGATCGCCACAATGATGTCCGGCGTAATGTTGTTCGCGATGGGGGCGACGCGTCTTGGCGGCATGATCCGTTTCATCCCGATTTCAGTTGTGATCGGTTTCACCAACGGCATTGCCGTGGTGATTTTCCTTTCTCAGATCCGAGACTTTCTTGGTCTCGACATTCCGGACATGCCGGGTGAATTCTTCGGCAAAATGGAAGCGCTCGGTGACGCTCTGCACACCGCCCAGCTCCCCACCATCCTGCTCGCCGTAAGTTCGGTCGCGGTACTTCTCAGCTGGAATCATATGGCCCGCCGTATCCGTTGGATGCGACGCGCACCCGGCCCGCTTGTGGCACTGCTGCTGGCCACACTCGTCAATGCGTTGTTTACGCTCCCGGTCGAAACCATCGGCAGTCGTTTCGGTGGCATTCCTCAAGGCTTCCCGGAGATCGGATTTCCAGCAGTCGAACTCAGCACGCTTGGCAAACTGCTCGCACCAGCGCTCACCATTGCTCTGCTCGGCGCAATCGAATCCTTGCTCTCGGCGCGCGTTGCTGACGCTCGCATCAACGATTGCCACGACCCCAACCAGGAACTGATGGCTCAGGGCGCAGCCAACTTCATCGCCCCGCTTTTCGGCGGTTTCGCGGCCACCGGCGCAATCGCACGCACTGCAACCAACATCCGCAGCGGCGGACGCACGCCCATTGCCGGCATCGTACACGCCCTCGTTTTGCTCGCGATTGTTCTCGCCATCGCTCCACTCGCCAGCCATATTCCGCTGGCCACGCTGTCAGCGATCGTTGTGGTGGTGGCCATCAACATGGGGGAGTGGCACGCGTTCCGTCGCAGCGAACTTGCGCGCCACAGTCGCCCGTACCAAGCAATCTTGCTCACCACCTTCGTCACCACCGTATTGTTCGATCTCACGCTCGCGGTGCAGGCCGGTCTGGTGATGTCCGCACTGGTATTCATTTTCCGGATGTCGGACCTGACCCACATGACCGAGTTGGATCTTTCCCTTCACATGTCGGAAGCGGAACGGCTCCGACCAGACGGCAGCCCGCGCGTGCTCGCGTGGCGACTGACCGGAAGTCTGTTTTTTGGCGCCACCAACAAGCTCGATGTCTTATTGTCGACGAATATCGGCACACCCGATACGGTCATACTCGATCTTCATCGAATGGTGCATATTGATACCACCGGCCTGGATATCCTGAACAATCTGCGTCTCACGCTCACTGCACGCGGCATTCGCCTGATGCTTGTCGGTCTCAATCCACAACCCGCATCCTTGCTGCGACGGGCAGGTTTCAAAACCGCGCTGGGCGAAGACGCCATCATGCGCACCCTCGACGAGGCATTGGAACGTATTCGCAATGAGGCAAACGGAAGCAATCCAAATGAATAAGTCCGCAATGGTCACCCGTCATCTGCTCATTCATGGCAAGGTGCAAGGCGTCTATTACCGCGCCAGCGCGGTCGCTGAAGCGACGCGTCTCGGCGTATCAGGGTGGGTGCGCAATCGAAGCTCAGGCTCTGTGGAAGCCGTCATCTGCGGTTCCGATGAACAGATCGAGGCGTTCATTCAGTGGGCGCAAGAAGGTCCGCCAAACGCTGACGTGCGTCACATTGAGGTTTCCGCGTGGGATGAACCCGTATCGGCCGGTTTTCGGCAATTGCCCACGGTTTGATGGAAAACGCCCCACACGCTCTGGCTACCGTTGGAGCGCGGCGGCGCTGCGCATGCATCACCGTCGGTAGCCGATCCCTGGGCGAGCAATGACAGCCCTCACTCTCGATATTTCACTTCCACCGCTCCTTCCGGCAACCAGGCGCGGAGGTTTTCGAGCAGTGCATCCTCGGGCCGGACGCGCCAGCTTTCGCCGAACGGGAGATTGATCTCGGCATCAGCGTTGCGGTAATGCAGATGTACCGCACATCCCTCATCACGGAACGGCTCGAGCAGACGTTGCAGACGTTCGGCCACAGCGGTTGGCCCACCTTCCTGCACCTCTCCGTTCAGACTCAATTGCAGACCGGTGGCGAAACGACTGCGCGCCTCACCCAGCGTCAACAACTGATCGGCAATAATGCGCAGGCCGCCGGAATACTCATCGTTGCTGATCTTGCCTTCGACCACCAACACTTCATCGGTGACGATTTTTCCGCGACTCGCTTCCAACACTTCTGAATACACCGCGATCTCGCGCGAGACGCCACTGCCGTCATCCAACTGAATGAACCCCATCCTTCCGCGTGCGCCCACCTTGAAACGCACGTCCATGACAACACCTGCAAGCATCGCCAGGCTGCGTGAAGGCTCCAGCTCTGCCAGAGAACGGCGGATGAAACGACGCACCTCAGCACGATAGCTATCGAACGGATGACCGGAGAGGAAAAAACCGATCGCAGTCTTTTCCTGTTTCAGCAATTCGCGCTCATCCCAGGCGCGCACCGAAACGAATTCCAACGCCGCGCCGGCGGCTTCCGGCACCATATCGAACAACCCACCCTGCAGTGCGTTGGCGGCGGCCTGATCGGCCGCTTCCATTGCAAGACCGACAGTAGCGAGCACTTCGGCACGATCGCGCCCTGCATGACCGGGCAGGGTATCGAGCGCCCCGGCACGAATCAGCGCTTCGACGACGCGCTTGTTGACCAGGCGGCGGTCGATGCGCTCGCAAAAGTCGAACAGATCGCGAAACGGCCCACCTTCAGCCCGCGCCGCCAGGATTGAACGCACCGCGGGCTCACCACAGCCCTTCACCGCACCCAGGCCGTATCGAATGGTTTGCGCATCAGTCGGCACAAAGCGATAGTCCGACTCATTCACATCCGGCGGCAGAATTTCAACGCCATTGGCCACCGTGTCTTCATAGAAAATGCGGATGGTATCGGTGTTGTCCAGGTCGGCCGACATCGTCGCGGCCATGAAGGCCGCACAATGATGTGCCTTCAGCCATGCCGTCTGATACGTGACGACGGCATAGGCGGCGGTATGCGACTTGTTAAAGCCGTATTCCGCAAATTTCGTCATCAGATCGAAAAGCTGCTCGGCCAGTGCCGGATCGTAGCCCTTCTGTTTCGCGCCCTCGGCGATGGTGGCGCGGTGTTTGGCCATTTCATCGGCCTTCTTCTTGCCCATCGCGCGACGCAGCATATCGGCGCCGCCAAGCGTGTATCCCCCGATGATCTGGGAGATCTGCATCACCTGTTCCTGATACACGATCACACCGTACGTCGGTTCCAGGCACGGCTTGAGATCCGGGTGGAAGAAATCAATCTTCTGCTGCCCTTTCTTGCGCAGGATGAAATCATCCACCATGCCCGAACCGAGCGGTCCCGGGCGATACAGCGCGAGCACCGCGATGATGTCTTCGAAACGGTCCGGGCCGAGCTTCTTGAGAAGCTTTTTCATGCCGTCCGATTCGACCTGGAAAATCGCCGTGGTGTTGGCGTCTTTCAGAATTTTATACGCCGCAGGATCGTCGAAGCTAAGCGCTGCGAGATCAGGCTTTTCGCCGGTCAGGCGTTCAATATATTCGACGGCAAGATCAATGATGGTCAGGTTACGCAGCCCGAGGAAGTCGAACTTGACCAATCCGACGGCTTCGACATCGTCTTTGTCGAACTGCGACACCGGCACCGCATCTTCACCATCCGCAACATAGAGCGGACAAAAATCGGTCAGTCTGCCCGGTGCAATCAACACCCCACCGGCATGCATGCCGACGTTGCGCGACAAACCTTCGAGCGACTCGGCCAGTCTCCACAGTTCCTGCACCGATTCACCGTCGTTGCCATCGCGCATCATCTCGCCGATCTGCGATTCCATTTCGTAGGCACGCGCCAGCGAAAGCGGCTTGTTGGCCTCGACCGGAATCAGCTTCGACAGACGGTCACACAGCCCATACGGCAGATCGAGAACACGCCCGACATCTCGCACCACGGCCTTCGAAGCCATCGTGCCAAAAGTGGCGATCTGGCTCACCGCCTCCTTGCCGTACCGTTCGCGCACATATTCGATGACGCGATAACGGTTGTCCTGACAGAAATCGATGTCGAAGTCAGGCATCGACACCCGCTCGGGGTTGAGGAAACGCTCAAACAGCAACGCGTACTCGAGCGGATCCAGATCGGTGATGTTCAGACTGTAGGCCACCAGAGACCCCGCGCCCGAGCCCCTGCCGGGCCCCACCGGCACACCGTTCTCCTTCGCCCAGTTGATGAAATCGGCGACGATCAGGAAGTACCCTGGGAAGCCCATCTCAATGATGGTCCCGGTTTCCTTTTCCAGCCGCTCCAGATAGCGCGGACGCTGACGCTCTCGTTCCGCCTCATCCGGATACAGCTCCTGCAGACGCACTTCCAGACCTTTCTTGGCCTCCGCAACCAGGAAATCGTCGAGCGTCATACCTTCCGGCGTCGGAAACTGCGGCAGATAGTTCTTGCCCAGCTCAATGGAAAGCGTACAGCGGCGCGCGATCTCGACCGCGTTCTCCAACGCCTCAGGAAGATCGGCGAACAACGCACACATCTCCTCCTGGCTCTTGAAGTACTGCTCCGGCGTAAAGTCGCGCGGACGACGCTTATCCGCCAGCACATAGCCTTGTGCAATACACACCCGCGCCTCATGGGCCATGAAATCATCGGCCACGAGAAACTGCACCGGATGCGTCGCAACCACCGGCAGATCACACTGCGCGGCAAGCCGCACCGATTCCGCCACGAGCGCGTCTGCGCCGGGATGCCCCGCGCGTTGCAACTCGACATAGTACGCGTCGGGAAAACGCGCAGACCACCACTGCGCAAGGTGGCTGGCAAGATCCGTATTGCCGTTGATCAGCGCCTGACCCAGATCACCATACTGCGCTCCGGAAAGGCAGATCAGCCCGTCCTCGCCGTCTTCGGCAAACCATTCGCGCCGCAGTTCGGCACGGCCACGATATTTGTTGTCCAGATAAGCCTTCGCCAACAACTCGCACAGTCGTCCGTAACCGGTGCGGTTGCGGCAGATCAGCACGACGCGGTACGGCTTGTCGCGATTCTCGTCATTGGTGATCCACACATCGACCGCCACGATCGGCTTGATACCGGCTGCACGCGCAGTCGTGTAAAACTTGACCATGCCGAACAGGTTGGTCAGGTCCGAAACGCCCAACGCAGGCATGCCATCCTGGGCAGCTCGCTGAATAGCATCCTCAATCCGGACGATGCCGTCCTGAATCGAGAATTCGGAATGCAGACGCAGGTGTACGAAGCGGGGTGAGCAGGCAGAATTCATGCCGCGAAGTGTACTCGATTCGCTCCGGTTTCGGCCCGCCCCCTTTGGCCCAAAGTAACAAAACAGGCTTGACCCGCGCTCCTATGCACGCCGTTCCTCGGACGCTTCATACACACGTGCACACCACCTCGGCTGGTGATTTCGGCGACGCGTTAGACGAAGTTTTCGCGCGTACAGTTGTTTGTGTGATCACAACCGAGTGTCCTTGCTGCGGCAACATGGATCAGAATATTCTCGCCGGGGCGCAGAGGATGGGACGCTGAAACAAGTATTGAACAGTCCCCCTACCACTTCATCCACGAACCGGTTTCATGGAAACAAACTGCATGATCCATTGCTTGGCGCCACGCCGCGTTCCTGTGCAACTTAACCAACAGGCAGGCGTACAGCAATGCGGTTGATCAGTAATTCGCCATTGTCATTGCCCATTTGACTACAATCTTCGTTCATATCCCCAATATCGGAACTGGCAATGGCTATCCCCGACTTTCAGACTTTAATGCGTCCAGTGCTCGAATACGCTTCCGCGGCCCCCGAGCGCCGTCTTCGGGATACGTATGCAGCGATGGCCGATCGTTTCGAATTGTCGGAAGAAGAACGTCGTGAGATGCTCCCAAGCGGTCGCGCATTACTTATGCATAACCGAGTGGCGTGGGCTGTAACCCATCTCAAAAAGGCGGGAATGCTTAACCCTGTTCGTCGTGGAGTTTTTGCGATTACAGAGAGAGGAAAAAAAGCGCTTTTCGAAGCCCCAGAGCGCATCACCCTTCAATACCTGATGCGCTTTGATGACTTCCGCGATTTCAGGAATAAACGTAATGCAGACTTTGGCCGTGCCGACGGAGAGTCAGATACTCGTTCTGGCGATCTATTGACTGAAGATCAGACTCCAGAGGAGAAGCTGGCTACCGCTTGGAAAACTATTCGTGCCGATCTCGAACTGGAAATCCTCGAACAGGTTAAGGAGATGTCGCCCGCTTTCTTCGAACGTTTGGTGCTCGATGTACTGATTTCCATGGGCTATGGCGGCGAAAGGGCCGATGCCGCACGTGCGGTTGGACAAAGCGGAGACGGGGGCATTGACGGCATCATCGACGAAGACCCTCTCGGACTCGACATCATTTACCTACAGGCGAAACGCTGGGAAAGTATTGTCGGAAGGCCAGAAATACAGAAGTTCGCTGGAGCATTGCAAGGCCGCCGCGCGCGCAAAGGCGTCTTCATCACGACTTCCGGCTTCAGCAAGGATGCGCTGGAGTATGCCAACATGATCGAAACCAGAATTATCTTAATCGAGGGCAGACGGTTAGCTCGCCTGATGATCGATCATGGCGTGGGAGTTTCGGAGACTTCGACTTATGTGATCAAGCAACTGGACAGCGACTACTTCTCCGAAGACTGAAAAGTCATTTTATTTCCCGCAGGCGCAGGAGCTGTTCTCTGTAGATCGCTATCCGCGCAGGCCGCCAAGCAGTTTTTCAATGAGTTCAACCGACCTCCAGCTTCGCCACCGACAACAGCAACCACTTCATCCCGGTGGTGCCGAAATTGACCTGCACGCGGGCATCCGAGCCTGAACCTTCCGCAGCGACAATCACGCCCTGACCAAATTTCGCATGTTTGACGAGTTGGCCAACGTCCAGGCCCCCTTTTTCCTTGCGCCGCGGCACTGGAGCGGAGACCGATGCACGTGGCGAGCGGAAATTACCCTGGGTCGGCATCGCCACGGATCGTTGCGGGGTGAGCCACTTCAGTAGCTCAGCGGGAATTTCTTCCAGAAAGCGCGACTTCAGGTTGTAACGCACCTGTCCGTGCAGCATGCGATTCTGCGCGAAGGACAGATAAAGGCGCTCACGCGCACGCGTCACAGCGACGTACATCAGGCGACGTTCTTCTTCCAGGCCGTCGGTTTCGAGGATGCTGTTTTCGTGCGGGAACAGCCCTTCTTCCAAACCTGTCGCAAAAACCACGTCAAATTCCAGACCCTTGGCCGAGTGCACGGTCATCAGTTGCACCGCTTCGGCACCGATTTCGGCCTGATGATCGCCCGCTTCGAGCGAGGCATGGTTCAGAAAATCCGCCAGCAGCGCGTGATCCGCGCGATCGTCTTCCGGCGAGCCGTATTCACCCAGGAAGTTGGCCGCCGCGCTGACCAGTTCGTCGAGGTTTTCGAGACGTTCCTGACCTTCCTTTTCGTTTTGGTAATGCGTGCGCAGACCGGAGGCGTCGAGCACATGATCGACCAGCTCAGGCAGCGGCAATTTCGCTGTATCACGGCGCATCGTCTCGATCATGAGAACGAAACTGGCAAGCACGGTTCCCGGCTTGCCAGGCAGGTGCGGCACGGTGGCGTACAGACTGGAATTGAAGGTGCGCGCGGCGTCGCTCAACGCCTCTTGCGAACGCGCCCCGATACCGCGCGTGGGGAAATTCACCACGCGCGCGAAGGAGGTGTCGTCATCGGGATTCGCCACCAGACGCAGATAGGCCAAGGCGTGCTTGACCTCCTGACGTTCGAAAAAACGCAAGCCGCCATACACCCGGTACGAAATACCGGACGAAAACAGTTGATGCTCCAGCACGCGCGATTGCGCGTTGGAGCGGTACAGCACGGCAATATCCGAACGGCTCATGCCGTCGCGCACAAGCTGACCGATCTCCTCGACCACCCAACGGGCCTCGTCATGATCCGTGAACCCTTCATATACGCGGATCGGCTCACCCTCACCCTGATCGGTCCAGAGGTTCTTGCCCAGCCGGTTGGCATTGTTTCGAATGATCGCATTGGCGGCGTCGAGAATGTTGCCGTGTGAGCGATAATTCTGCTCAAGCCGGATCACGTTGGCGACGCGAAACTCACGCTCGAAATCACGCATGTTGCCCACATCCGCGCCCCGGAAACGATAGATCGACTGATCGTCATCGCCGACGCAAAACATCGCCGCGCCCCCTTCCGCACCCTCTGCTGCGAATTGTTTGAGCCAGCGATACTGCAAGTGATTGGTATCCTGGAATTCGTCCACGAGGATATGACGAAAGCGGTTTTGGTAGTGGCGACGGAGCGGCTCATTACGCTCCAGCAACTCAAAGCTGCGCAGCAACAATTCGGCAAAATCCACCACGCCTTCGCGCTGACATCGATGCTCATATTCCTGATACAGCTCGACGCGACGACGGGTATAGTCATCCCACGCCTCGACCGCATGGGCACGGATGCCGGCCTCTTTCTGACCATTGATGAAGTGCTGCAATTCACGCGGCGGGAATTTCTCATCATCCACGTTGAGCGTTTTCAACATACGCTTGATCGCAGCAAGCTGGTCGGCCGAATCAAGAATCTGAAACAGCTGCGGCAGATTGGCATCGCGCCAGTGCGCGCGCAGCAGCCGATTGGCGAGCCCGTGGAAAGTGCCAATCCACATGCCGCGCGTGTTGATCGGCAGCATCGCGCCCAGCCGCGTCAGCATCTCGCGCGCGGCCTTGTTGGTAAAGGTGACGGCCAGCACACCGGTCGGCGTGACCTGATTGGTTTGCACCAGCCATGCAATCCGGGTGGTCAATACACGGGTCTTTCCTGACCCCGCGCCGGCAAGAATGAGGGCGTGCTGCGGGGGCAGACTAACCGCCTGGAGTTGTTCAGCGTTGAGATTGGCAAGCAGATCGGACATGCACCGCATTGTAACCGGACATCCGCCCCATAACGCCGAAGGCTTGACGCTTCAAGCTATAATCAGCGACTTACTCCCTAGCCAGCAAACGAGCACATGCAGGACAAATACAATCCCGCCGAAATCGAGATCGCAGCCCAATCAGAATGGGATGATTCCGGCGCCTTTCGCGTCGTCGAAGACCCCACCAAACCGAAATATTACTGCCTCAGCATGTTCCCGTACCCCTCGGGCAAGTTGCACATGGGGCACGTACGCAACTACACCATCGGCGACGTGCTGGCGCGCCACTTCCGCATGCGCGGCCACAACGTATTGCAACCGATGGGCTGGGACGCTTTCGGCATGCCGGCTGAAAACGCCGCGATCCAGAACAACGTGCCCCCCGCGAAGTGGACCTACGCCAACATCGAATACATGAAGGCGCAGCTCAAGCGTCTCGGCTTTGCGATCGACTGGTCACGCGAACTGGCGACCTGCACCCCGGAGTATTACCGCTGGGAGCAATGGCTGTTCAAGCGTCTGTTCGAGAAGGGTTTGATCTACAAAAAGCTCGGCACGGTGAACTGGGACCCGGTCGACGAGACCGTCCTGGCCAACGAACAGGTCATCGACGGACGTGGCTGGCGTTCGGGCGCGCTGATCGAAAAGCGCGAAATCCCGATGTATTACATGAAGATCACGGCCTACGCCGATGAGCTGCTCGAATCGCTCGACGAGCTGTCGGACTGGCCCGAGCAGGTTCGCACGATGCAGAAGAACTGGATCGGACGCTCCGAAGGCGTGGAAATTGTTTTCCCCTACGACGAAACGAGCATCGGGTCCGCCGGCGCGCTGAAAGTATTCACCACCCGCGCCGACACGCTGCTGGGAGCCACTTATGTGGCCGTTGCAGCCGAGCATCCTCTGGCCGAACTGGCCGCGAAAAGCGACCCGGCCCTGGCCCGGTTCATCGAGGAATGCAAACGCGGCAGTGTCGCCGAAGCTGACCTCGCGGCGATGGAAAAGAAAGGCATGGCCACGGCCTTGCGCGTACGCCACCCACTCACCGACGAACTGTTGCCAGTGTGGGTGGCCAACTACGTGCTGATGGGCTACGGCGAAGGCGCCGTAATGGCCGTTCCGGCACACGACGAGCGCGACTTCGCGTTTGCCCGGAAATACGCTCTGCCGATCAAGACCGTGGTGGCATCAGAGAAATATGCCGAAGTCGTCGAACCGTGGCAGGACGCCTACGCTGAACACGGCACCTTGGTAAATTCCGGAAAATACGACGGCCTCGACTTCCAGGCCGCTGTGGATGCGATTGCCGCCGACCTGGCGGCCAAAGGCCGAGGCGCCAAGCGCGTCCAGTACCGCTTGCGCGACTGGGGCATTTCACGTCAACGCTACTGGGGATGTCCGATCCCGATGATTCGCTGCGAATCCTGCGGCGACGTGCCGGTGCCCGACGAAGATCTGCCGGTGGTACTGCCCGAGAACGTTGAACTCACCGGGGGCGGCTCCCCGCTGTCGAAGATGCCGGAGTTCTACGAATGCCGCTGTCCCGCCTGCGGCGAACCTGCCCGCCGCGAAACCGATACGCTGGACACGTTCGTTGAATCCTCCTGGTATTTCCTGCGCTATGCCAGCCCGGACAATACGCAGGCAATGGTGGATGAGCGCGTGAACTACTGGGCGCCCGTCGATCAATATATCGGCGGTATCGAACACGCCATTTTGCATCTGCTCTATTCTCGTTTTTTCACGCGCGCGATGCGCGATTGTGGCCTCGTGGATGTTTCCGAGCCCTTCGCCCGCCTGCTCACACAGGGCATGGTGGTCTCCGACACCTACTATCGCGAACGCACCGACGGGCGCAAGGAATGGTTCAACCCAGCGGATGTTGAGGTGGATCGCGACGACAAGGGCCGCGTGACCGCCGCACGTGGGGCCGATGGCAATCCGGTTGTCATCGGCGGCATCGAGAAGATGTCGAAATCAAAAAACAACGGCGTCGATCCGCAAGCGTTGATCGACCGTTACGGCGCGGACACCGCCCGCTTTTTCATCATCTTTGCGGCGCCGCCCGATCAACAGCTTGAATGGTCGGACTCCGGCGTCGAAGGCGCCTACCGTTTCCTCCGTCGAGTGTGGAGTTTCGGTCACGCCTATGCCAGCAAAACCCGCATGCAACTTGGCGCGACCCGCGCCGCGGACGCTACGGGCCCGCTCGCCGACGTGCGCCGCGAAATCCATCTGCACCTGAAACAGGCCAACTTTGACCTGGGCAAGCACCAATTCAATACCGTGGCTTCCGCCACGATGAAAATGCTCAATGCCCTGGAAAAAGCGCCCCAGGACGAAACCGCCACTCACGCAGCGGTGGTCTCGGAAGGCCTGTCCATCCTGCTTCGCGTGCTCGCCCCGATCACCCCGCATTTGGCACACGCGTTGTGGACGGAGTGCGGTTTTGACGGCAAAGTCATCGACGCACCGTGGCCGGAACCTGCCGAAGACGCACTGCGTCAGGACTCGATCGAACTCATGCTGCAGATCAACGGCAAACTACGCGGGAAAGTCACCGTGGCGGCAGATGCCGACAACGCTGCAATCGAATCCGAGGCGCTCGCATCCGAGACCGCACAAAAATTCGTGGATGGCAAAACACCGCGCAAAATCATTGTCGTCAAGGGTCGTCTCGTCAATATCGTCGTGTAAGCGCCCGCCCCCTAAGGAAAGTACATGCCCGCCCTCCTTCGCCGTCGCCTCCTGCTCGCCACCCTCGCCCTGCCCCTCGCGGGTTGTGGCTTCCGACTGCGTGGCCCGCAGACAATGGCTTTCGAGACACTGTCCATCAGCGGCATCCCCGAACACTCAAAGTTTGCTGCCGACATGCGACGCGAAATTGAGGCCGGCGGCTCCACGCGTATTGTGTCGACGCCGGAAGAAGCTGAGGTCCATCTCGAAATCCTCAACAACCGTCGCGCACGCTCCATCCTCTCGATCGCCGGCGACGGTTCGGTACGCGAATACCAGATCAATCGCTTTCTCGTATACCGCATCCGCCATCGCGACGGCCGCATCCTGGCGGAACCGACCACGCTGCGCGCCCGACGCGAGTACAACTACGACGATGAGCAGACCCTCGCCAAACAGCGCGAGGAAGACCTGCTTTATGAAGACATGGAGCGCGACTTGCTGCAGCAACTCGTGCGCCGTCTTGCCGCAGTCTCAACGTGAACCTGCGCCCGGATCAGCTCTCTGCTCATCTTGAAGGAGCGCTTGCGCCGCTTTACATACTGTTCGGCGACGAGCCCCTGTTGATCATCGAGGCCGCCGACGCAATTCGGGCGGCGGCCAAAGCCCAGGGCTTCGATGAGCGTGAGACCCTGATCGTCGACCGGCATTTCCGCTGGGAACAGCTCACCGTGGCAGCGGGGAACATGTCCTTGTTCGGCGGTCGAACGTTAATCGACTTGCGCATCCCGACGGGCAAACCCGGGCGGGAGGGCGGCGACGCGCTGCAGCGCTACGTGACCCATCTGGACGCCAACACCCTCACCCTCATCACGCTGCCCGAAGTGGACTGGGCGGCGCGCAAAACCGCCTGGTTCAAGGCCCTTTCGAACGCCGGAACACTGCTGGAGTTGAATGCCCCGCCACGCGAACGTCTGCCGGCATGGATCGCGCAGCGCCTCGCCCGTCAGGAACAGAACGCACCGCAGGATGCGCTGGACTTCATCGCCGAACACGTGGAAGGCAACCTGCTCGCCGCACACCAGGAAATCCTCAAACTCGGCTTGCTTCATCCGCCCGGCGCATTGACGCTGGAGGATGTACGCGAGGCAGTGTTGTCCGTCGCGCGTTACGATATCGACGCGCTGCGTGAGGCCATGCTTGAGGGCGATCCTGCGCGCTGCGTGCGGCTTGTCGAAGCGTTGCGGGCGGAAGGCGCAGCTCCGCCGCTCGTTTTGTGGGCGCTGGCAACGGAAATTCGCACACTCGCAACATTGGCCGCCGCACGCGATGCCGGTCAATCGCTCGACGCGGCAATGAAAGCTGAACGTGTGTTCAATCACCGTCGGCGCACGCAGCTCTCAAACGCCCTGCCGCGCCTGCGGCGCAGCACCTTGCAGACCGCTTTGCTAGCCGCCGCGCGCCTCGATCGCATCGTCAAGGGCGTGGCCGACGGCGACGTGTGGCAGGAGTTCATTCAACTCACATTGCGCGTGTCACGACGCTGAAGTGCGTGCCCTCTGGTAATCTCTTCTGAATCAAAGCAAATAGTCTGGCTCGATCCATGAATACCCTTGAATACATGCAACAACTCGGTCTCGCGGCCCGCACCGTCTCGCGCACCATCGCAGCCGCTTCAACCGACGCAAAAAACACCGCGCTCTGCGCAATGGCACAGGCCATCCGCAGCCAACGCGAAAAACTGCTCGCTGCCAACGCCCACGATCTTGAAATCGCTCGTGAGGCCGGCCTTGAGGCCGCGCTGCTCGATCGTCTGACGCTCGACGAAAAAGGCATTGAAGCGATGGCGGCAGGCGTCGAACAGGTCGCAGCCCTGCCCGATCCGATCGGAGAAATGACGGAGCTGCGCCGCCGCCCCAGCGGTATTCAGGTCGGCAAGATGCGGGTGCCACTGGGTGTGGTCGGCATCATCTACGAATCGCGTCCGAACGTCACCGCCGATGCCGCTGCGTTGTGCCTCAAGTCTGGCAACGCTGCCATCCTCCGCGGCGGCAAGGAAGCCTTGCACAGCAACCAGGCCATCGCCGCCTGCGTACGCGCCGGCCTGTCGGCAGCGGGCCTGCCGGAAACTGCCGTGCAGGTCGTCGAAACCACTGACCGCGCAGCGGTCGGCCAGCTCATCACCATGTCGGAATATGTCGACGTGATTGTTCCGCGCGGCGGAAAGGGTCTGATCGAACGCATTTCGGCAGAAGCGCGCGTACCGGTCATCAAGCACCTGGACGGCAATTGCCATGTGTATGTGGACGACGCAGCGGATCCCGCCAAAGTCGTATCCATCGTCGAGAACGCCAAAACGCAGCGTTATGGCACGTGCAACACCGCCGAATCACTGCTCGTCGCACGCAAGGTCGCAAAACAGTTTTTGCCTGACATTGGCCGAGCCATGATCGCCAAAGGGGTGGAAATGCGCGTCGATTCTGAATCCCGCACGATCCTCGCGGAAGCCGGCATCGCGGACAAACTGCTCAGAGAAGCCACCGAATCCGATTGGGGCGAGGAATATCTCGCACCGATCATCGCGATAAAAATCGTTGCCGACCTCGACGAAGCCATCACGCACATCAACACGTACAGCTCGGGCCATACCGAAGCGATCATCAGCGAAAACCACAGTCACGCGATGCGCTTTTTGCGCGAAATCGATTCCGCGTCCGTCATGATCAACGCTTCAACCCGCTTCGCCGACGGTTTCGAATACGGGCTTGGCGCCGAAATCGGCATTTCGACAGACAAGATCCACGCGCGCGGCCCGGTGGGTCTGGAAGGCCTGACCAGCCAGAAATGGATCGTTTTCGGCAACGGGGAAATCCGCTCGTAGGCACGGCATGCACGATCACGAATTCGCCGCAATCATTCAGCTGCCCTTCGGCCCGATGGGGATCGATTGCACCGATGAAGTGGTACATGAATTCGTTTTTCTCCCGCCGAATACGGCCGAACGCGCACCGCGCAACCGCCTTGCCGAACATGCCGCCAATGTATTACGGCGTTGGATTGACGAACCAGAGCGCCCGCATGCATTGCCCACAGCCGAATGCGGCACCCCCTTCCAGCGACGGGTGTGGGCCGCGATTTCAGCCATTCCGCGTGGCCATACACGCAGCTATGGCGAATTGGCCCACGCCATTGCCAGCGCCCCGCGCGCGGTCGGCATGGCGTGTGGCGCCAATCCATTCCCGCTCATCGTCCCCTGTCATCGAGTGGTCGCACGTATCGGGCTGGGCGGTTTCGCGGGCAATCGTGACGGCCACCTCATCCAGGTCAAGCAATGGCTACTCGACCACGAAGCGAAACGGTAAGCGACCGGGGCGAATTACCGGCCCAGTCCCTCGCCGAACTCGACACCTTCAGCGATTTTCTGTGGCTCGAATACGGTCTGTCGAAAAACACCATTGCCAGTTACCGGAGTGATCTCACCCTGTTCGCCGCCTGGCTCGCGAAGCGCTACGGCCGTCCTTTAAGTGCGGCCCGCGAGACGGAACTCTCCGCTTATCTCGCCGAATTCAGCCGTCACGCCAAATCCACCAGCCAACGTCGACTGTTGTCTTCGTGGCGGCGTTTCTATCGCCATCTCATTGATCGTGGCGCACTGACACACGACCCCACCGCCCGCCTCACCTCACCGATGCCCGTGCAACGCTTCCCCAGAACGCTTTCCGAAGCCGAGGTGGAGCGTCTCCTTGAAGCGCCCGACATTGACACGCCGGCAGGTCTGCGTGATCGCACGATGCTCGAGGTGTTGTATGCAAGCGGCTTGCGCGTCTCCGAACTCGTCGGCCTCGCTCCGTTTTCAGTCAGCCTGCGTGAAGGCCTCGTGCGGATCGTGGGCAAAGGTGACAAGGAACGCCTCGTGCCGCTTGGCGACATCGCAATGGAATGGCTTGAACGCTATTTGCGCGAAGCACGCCCCGCCATTCTCGCCGGCCGCACCAGCGAATACGTTTTCGTCACTCGTTTCGGCACCGGCATGACACGCCAGATGTTCTGGCATCTCATCAAGAAATACGCAATGGAAGCCGGCATGGCTTCAGAACGACTCTCTCCCCACACACTGCGTCACGCATTCGCAACCCATCTCATCAATCACGGTGCCGATCTGCGTGTGGTACAAATGCTGCTCGGCCATGCCGACATTTCCACCACCCAGATCTATACGCACGTTGCACGCGAACGTTTAAAAACAATGCACCAGCGTCATCATCCCCGCGCGTAGAATCTTTAAGCCTGTTCATTCCGCCCTGCGCTATTGAATGACCCATTCGGCCATTGTGGTTATCTGCCAATAGCGCGCTCAAACGCCCGCAAAATCACGGCCTGCACGCGCACAGAAACCCTGCTGAAACGGATTGAAATACCTTTTTTCCACCCTTCACTCAACGCCATCAATAATGGAAAAAGCTTCTTCTCTCCATTCACCGTTCAGATAAACTCCTCATACGGCATCGCTCACTCCGTAGCCTCCGAGCAGGAACCATTCACAGGCGCTTTTAATTTAAAGGCTCTGATGCCAGAATGAACACAATGCAATCCGCAACCTTCTACAAAAAGGATAAGTCATGGATTTGACTACGATGTCCGTGTCGGAACTGAAGAAACTTGAAACTCGAGTCACAAAAGAGCTTTCCCGGCGCAAAGAGGCGACCAAACGTTCGCTGCTCAAGGAAATCAAAAAACTCGCGGAAGCCCAAGGGGTTTCTTTCGATGAGATCATGAAAGAAGCCGAAACCGCCCTGCCCGGTCGCAAACGTGGCCCGGCCAAAAAGAAAAACGCCGCAGGCGCGAAACCGGGTGCAAAATTGCCGCCCAAATACCGCAACCCCGCCAACCCTGAACAGGGCTGGAGCGGCCACGGCCGTCGTCCCCAGTGGGTGCTTGACCATCTCGCCACAGGCAAACCACTCGAAGATCTGGCGATCGAAAAATAAACGGCCTCATGAATCAAAAAGGGTGTGCCAAATGGCACACCCTTTTTGATTGCATTTAGAAAGACATTGCGGGCAACCGCCGCAAACGAGCGGTGCCCAAACCGCACGGCTCACAGAATGCCGTGCGCCATTGAGCGGCCAGGCCGCACACATCCAGACGCCGCGCCGAATGGCGCGCTATCGGCTTCACAAGCGCTCAAGCATCCTGAACATCATTGCGCAGCAAGAACCGGCGATTCCGGCCCGCTGCTATTCGTCTGCCCGCGCTCGATGTAGATCCCTACACGCCGCACATTTTTCATCACGCCAATTTTTGCAATGCGCAACTTGATCCACGGCGCCCCAAACTCATCGCACAACAAACTGACGACGTATTCGCCAAGCGATTCGATCAGGTTAAAATGACGCGCTTCCAGTTCTTGGCAGATACGTTCAACCACTGTTGAATAGTCGATGGTGTCCGCCAAATCATCTCGTTCAGCCGCCGCGTCCGGAAGCCCGAAAGAGAGGTTGAGCTCGATCATTTGCGGCGCCGCTTTTTCCCGCTCATAAACGCCAACCCGTGCGCGAACGCGCAGTTCCTCGATGAAAATAAAGTCCATGCAGTTTTCCAATCAACAGTCGTGACGAGGCAGGCCCGGCTGCTAGAATTGCACCGGTCGCCTCTACCGGCAATTGAGCGTGCTTCCGGTTTTATTGGAACGGAGAGTACGCCCAAGCCAACATTCTGAACCATTTATCCCGATGAATATCTTCCTGGTTGTAATTGCCGCCTATCTTGTCGGCTCCATCCCCTTTGCAATGGTATCGAGCCGCTTGTTTGGTCTGGAGGATCCGCGCACCTACGGCTCGGGCAATCCCGGCGCAACCAATGTGCTGCGCAGTGGCAACAAGGCTGCGGCCATCGTCACACTGCTCGGAGACTGTCTCAAGGGCTGGTTCGTGGTTTGGGCCGCTTATCAGCTTGGTTTCGAGCCTGGCATCGCGGCGCTGGCTGGCCTCGCAGCTTTTCTCGGTCATCTGTTCAGCGTGTTTTTGCGTTTCAAAGGCGGGAAAGGCGTCGCCACCGCGCTCGGCGTGCTGCTGGGTATTCATCCGCTTCTTGCACTGGTTGCGCTACTGGTCTGGCTGATCGTCTTCGGGATCACCCGTTATTCTTCGGCGGGCGCACTCAGCGCAACTGCATCAGCGCCCATCCTGGGCATCCTGCTGGTCGACGATGCATTGGTGGTAGGCGTGCTGTTCGCCATAACGGCGCTGCTCGTACTGCGTCACCGGGACAATATCGAACGCCTGAAAAACGGCACCGAACCCCGCATCGGCGAAAAGAAAACCTGAACGCTCAAGCGTTCGGGCGCTGCAATTCCGCCAAGGGCCAGCGCGGCCGTACATGGATTGCATACCCTTGTGGCCGCTCTCCCGCCACCATGCGCAACGCGCCCGCAAACGCGATCATCGCGCCGTTATCGGTGCACAATTCCATTTCGGGATAATACACACGCGCCCCGCGTCGCGCCGCGGCCGCATCCAGGGTGCGACGCAATTCGCGATTCGCCCCCACGCCCCCCGCAACAACGAGCCTTTGAGCGTTCGACTGCGCCAGCGCGCTCAACGCTTTCGCACACAAGACCTCGACCACCGCCTGCTGAAAATCGGCCGCCAGATCGGCGGCGTCATGGGGGCTCCAGCTGTCTTTCGATACAACATGAAGCACGGCGGTTTTCAGGCCGCTGAAACTGAAGTCGAGATCACCCGAGCGGAGCATCGGACGCGGCAACTTGAAACGTCCAGTCACGCCTTTTTCCGCCAGCGCCGCCAGTTGTGGCCCGCCCGGATAGCCCAGCCCCATCAGCTTGGCGGTCTTGTCGAACGCCTCACCGGCTGCATCGTCGAGCGTCTCCCCAAGCAATTCATATTCGCCCACGCCCGTAACGTGCATCAATTGAGTGTGGCCGCCCGACACCAGCAGCGCAACGAACGGGAATTCAGGCGGATCGGCCCCGAGCAACGGCGAAAGCAAGTGCCCTTCGAGATGGTGTACGCGCAGCACAGGAAGCCCCTGTGCCATACCAAAAGCCTCGGCAAAGCTGGCACCCACCAGCAATGCGCCCGCCAACCCCGGCCCGGCCGTATAGGCCACAGCATCGAGTTCGCTCGGTCTGCAGCCGGCCGCCTCCAACGTCTGACGCACCAGCACGGGCAGCAAACGAATATGATCGCGGGAAGCCAGTTCCGGCACCACACCGCCATAGGCGGCGTGAAGGTCGATCTGGGAATTCACATGATGCGCGAGCAGACCCGCGGTGCTGTCGTAGACGGCAACCCCGGTTTCGTCGCAGGATGTCTCGATGCCAAGTACTTTCATCCGTGGATTTTCGCCCGCAAAAACGCGGATTCTACCGCTCGGGCCTCTTTCATTCCAATGTTTGCTTGCATGCTCCCGTCCGGGTCCGGTATAATTTGCCCCTTTTCCGCATTCAAAGCACAAGGACGTTTCGCAATGCCGGGTATCCGCGTCAAGGAAAACGAGCCGTTTGAAGTTGCCATCCGCCGCTTCAAGCGCACCATAGAAAAGACCGGTCTGCTTACCGAGCTGCGTTCGCGCGAGTTCTACGAGAAGCCCACAGCCGAACGCAAGCGTAAGCTCGCCGCCGCGGTCAAGCGCAATCACAAGCGCCTGCGCAGCCAAATGCTGCCGCCGAAGATGTACTGATCCGCTTTTCTTTCCGGATCGATCACCACGCCGGGGCAGCCTTGCAGAAGGCTGCCCCGGCGTGGTTTTTGCCTTCTCGACAACGAGGTTTACATGTCCATGTCTCTGAAAGTCCGTATCCAGGAAGACATGAAGGCAGCGATGCGCGCTCGCGACGCCGCTCGCCTGTCTGCGTTGCGCATGCTACTCGCCGGGATCAAACAGCGAGAGATCGATGAGCGCATCGAGCTTGACGACACTGCCGTGGTTGCCATCGTAGAGAAACTTGTCAAGCAACGACGCGACGCCGCCGAACAGTACGCCAAGGCCGGTCGTGACGAATCCGCCGCCAATGAACGCTTCGAGATCGAGGTTCTGTCCGCGTATCTGCCAGCAGCACTCGACGAGGCTGCACTGGATTCGCTGATACATGCCGCAATCCGCGACAGTGACGCGCGCGGCATGGCCGACATGGGCAAAGTGATGGGACTTCTCAAACCGCAAGTCGCCGGTCGTGCCGACATGGCCGAGGTGTCACGCCGTATTCGCGCCAGCCTTGCCGGTTAAACGCTCCTGTCCATGATTCCCAAGGCATTCATCCAGGATCTGCTGGTTCGCGTCGATATCATCGACATCCTGTCGCCGCATCTGACACTGAAGAAAAGCGGGGCGAACTACTTCGCCTGCTGTCCCTTCCATGGCGAGAAAACTCCTTCGTTCTCGGTCAGCCCATCGAAGCAGTTTTATCATTGTTTCGGTTGCGGCGTGCACGGCAACGCACTGGATTTTCTGATCGAACTCAACGGTCTGACCTTCGTTGAGGCCGTCCATGAACTCGCCCGCCAGGTCGGCCTGGACGTTCCCCGCGAACATTCTGCCGCCGGCTATACTCCGCGCCGCACAGACAGCCACGATTCGTTGTATGCAACGATGGAAAAGACTGCGCAGTTCTACCGCGAGCAACTCAAGGCCTCACCGCAGGCGATTGATTATCTCAAACGTCGTGGCCTCACCGGCGAGATCACCGCGCGGTTCGGGATTGGCTTCGCCCCGCCGGGCTGGCAGGGGCTCGCCAACGTGTTTCCGGATTACAAGACCAAGAGCCTGCTGGATGCAGGCCTGGTCATCGACAACGAGCAGGGACGCCGTTACGACCGGTTCCGCGAACGCATCATGTTTCCGATTCTCGATCGGCGCGGGCGCGTCATCGCCTTCGGCGGGCGCGTGCTGGACGGCGGCGAACCGAAATATCTGAACTCGCCTGAAACTCCGCTTTTCGAGAAAGGGCGCGAACTTTACGGCCTGCATCAGGCGATGCAACCGATCCGCGAGGAAGGCTTCGCGCTACTCGTTGAAGGTTACATGGATGTCGTCGCCCTGGCCCAGTTCGGCATTGGCAATGCGGTCGCAACTCTTGGCACCTCGACCACCCCGCATCACATCTCTGCACTGATGCGGCACACGGAGCGCATCGTGTTTTGTTTCGACGGCGATGCTGCCGGCCGCAAAGCCGCTCGACGAGCGCTCGAGAACGCACTCGAAACCTTGCGCGATGACGTTACCCTGGCCTTTCTGTTCCTGCCGGCCGAACATGACCCGGATTCTTTCGTCCGCGCCGAAGGCGCCGAAGCGCTCCGCACCGCCGCACACAATGCAGCGCCGCTGACGCAGTTCCTCGTGCAGTCACTTGCGGAAGACTGCCCGCTGGAGACGCCGGAAGGTCGCGCTCATTTCGTGCACAACGCACGACCCTTGGTGAGCCGCATCGCCGCACCGCTTCTTCGTCTGCAACTTCTCAAGGAAATTGCGGAAAACGGAGGCCTGACACAGCATGAACTCGAGCAGGCATGGGAACTTTCCACGCCTCGTCCGGTCTATCAGGACAAGTCCCGTTCATTCGGGCGCCGACAGGGGGCTCGACCATCATTACCCATTTCCACCCGCCGTCGCGCCCCGACCGGGCCCAGTGTGATGTTGCTACGCATCGTGCTGCAGCAACCCGAGCGTATTCGTCAAGTGCCGCCCGATCTTCTTCCGGACGATGACGAAGCCGGCCTCGCGTTGCTGGCCTTGGCCGATGCCGTCGCGCTCGGCGAACCGCTACCCAGTGGTGGCATTGCCGCAATGCTGGAATTTTTCCGTGACAGCCAGCATCACCGCATCGCATCGTCCACAGCGGCCGAACTGGTCAACAGTGACAACGATGAGCCCGTGATCGAAGAGCTTTTTGAAGACACCCTTCAAAAACTCGCCGAGCAACAGCTCGATCGCGAAATCCTCGCCCTCACCGCACGTGAGCGCGATGCAAAACTGTCAGAAACGGAACGACGGCACCTCGCAGGGCTGATCTCAGAGAAGCACCGACTGCGCAGTGCCGGCAGAATTTAAAATCTGTCCTATAATTAACGGTTTTACCGAACCATTTAACTCGATTCAAGGAGTGCCATGGCACGCGAAAATACTGCCAAGGGTGCACAAGCCGCCAAGACTGTGCGCAAAACCAGTGCTCCGGCGCGTACCCCCCGGAGCAGGAAAAAGACCGACAAGGCGCTCGAGAGCAACAACACGGCAACCCCGCTCGATCCCGAACTTCGTCGCACCCAGCTCAAGGCGCTGATCGCGCTCGGCAAGGAGCGTGGTTATCTGACCTACGCGGAAATCAGTGACCACCTTCCTGATGACGTGGCGGACGCCGAACAGATCGAAGGCATCATCGGCACCTTCAACACGATGGGCATCCAGGTCTTCGACGTGGCACCGGCCGCAGAAGATCTGTTGATGACCGACAACGTACCGTCTTCGGTTGATGAAGCCACCGCCGAAGAAGAAGCCGAACAGGCGCTCTCTTCTGTTGACTCCGAATTCGGCCGTACGACAGACCCTGTGCGCATGTACATGCGCGAGATGGGCACCGTCGAACTGCTCACCCGCGAAGGCGAAATCGAAATCGCCAAGCGCATTGAAGAAGGCCTCAAGCACATGGTGCTGGCGATTTCCGCCAGCCCGAGCACGGTCGTCGAAATGCTTGACACTGCTGAACGTCTCGAGCAGGACGAAATACGCATCGTGGATTTCGTTGAAGGTCTTGTCGAGCCGGATACCGGCGAGGACGTGCCGATCCAGATCGAGGACGACGCCGAGGACACGGACATTTCACTCGACGCGGACGACGCCAATGAGTCGGATGATGCCGACGAAGAGGAAGAGACCGAAGCCGACAAGGAAGCGCGTCACACCGCGGTCCGACAGGCCAAGCTCAAGAGCGAAGTCATCGAACGTTTCGCTACCATTCGCACCCTGCACGAGCGCCAGCAGGCCATTCTTGCCGCGGGCAAAGGCAAAACCAAGGAATACGAAGAGCTGCAGAAGGAAATCTCGGAGATCCTGCTCAGCCTGCGCTTCACCGCCAAGACCATCGATCGCCTGTGCAATGCGATTCGTGAAGTCGTCGAACAGGTGCGTGAACATGAGCGCCGGATTCTGCGCCTGTGCGTTGACCGCGCCGGCATGCCGCGTACGCACTTCATCAAGTCCTTCCCGGGTCACGAAAGCGACACGGAGTGGCTGAAAAACGAGATCGCCTCCTCCAAGGGCTATACCGAAGGCCTGATGCTCGTGCATCCGGCCGTACTCGAAGCGCAGGAAAAACTCGTCGAGCTGCAGGCAACCACCGGGATCTCACTCAAGGACATCAAAGACATCAACCGTCAGATGTCGACCGGCGAAGCGCGCATGCGTCGCGCCAAGCGTGAGATGACCGAAGCCAACCTGCGCCTGGTGATTTCCATCGCCAAGAAGTACACCAACCGGGGGCTGCAATTCCTGGATCTGATCCAGGAAGGCAACATCGGTCTGATGAAGGCGGTCGACAAGTTCGAATATCGTCGCGGCTACAAATTCTCGACCTATGCGACGTGGTGGATCCGTCAGGCCATCACCCGCTCGATCGCCGACCAGGCGCGCACCATCCGCATTCCGGTGCACATGATCGAGACCATCAACAAGATGAATCGCATCAGCCGTCAGATCCTGCAGGAAACCGGAGAAGAGCCAGATCCGGCCACCCTCGCCGAGAAAATGGAGATGACTGAAGCGAAAATTCGCAATATCATGAAGATCTCCAAGGAACCGATCTCCATGGAAACGCCGATCGGCGATGATGACGACTCACATCTGGGCGACTTCATCGAAGACCAGAACACCCTCGCTCCTGCCGAAGCGGCAATGGTCGCGAGTCTGCGGGAAGCCACCGGCGATGTGCTGAGTTCGCTTACGATTCGCGAAGCCAAGGTGTTGCGCATGCGTTTCGGCATCGAAATGAATACCGACCACACCCTTGAGGAAGTCGGCAAGCAATTCGACGTCACGCGCGAACGCATTCGCCAGATCGAAGCCAAGGCGCTGCGCAAGCTGCGTCACCCGAGCCGTTCCGAGCGACTGCGAAGCTTCCTCGACAGCGACAGCTGATCCGCTCCTAAACGCCGCCCTGAAGGGCGGCGTTTTTAACCGTAACACCGGGCCTATAGCTCAGTTGGTCAGAGCAGTCGACTCATAATCGATTGGTCGCAGGTTCAAGTCCTGCTGGGCCCACCAGCGCATTCCGACACCCGACTGGCCTTTCCGGCTACTCGGGTGTTTTTTTCAAGACGTACGCTGTAAGGAATACGTAACCTCTTTCGCCAATAATCACTTCGTCTGTCAATAATAAGTATCGAGAGGCGGTGAACAATGTCCATTTACCGGGATAATCTGGAAAATTCCTTCAGCCACACAGAAGAAATTGACATTGGCTACGTTGCCGAGCTTCCGGCGCATTTTTCCTCATCAAACGTGCGCGAACTGTTCGGCTTGCGTGAAGGTGAAACTGTTGCAGAAGCTATTGCCCGTCATTGGATCGATTAATTCAGCATCCCCGGCACGCAATAAAAAACCGCCAGATCCTGACAGACTGACGGTTTTTTCTTTGCGAAGAGAATGAGCGTCAATTCAGGCCGCGACCAGCCTGCGCATCGTCCTGACGTTCGATCAATTCAATCTTATAGCCGTCTGGATCCGTGATAAAAGCGATCACTGTCGTGCCGCCCTTGACCGGGCCCGGCTCACGCGTGATTTTTCCGCCCGCTGCGCGTATTCGGTCGCAGGCGGCGTAAATATCTTCCACCCCCAATGCGATGTGGCCATACGCCGTGCCCATCTCGTATTCGCTTTCGCCCCAGTTGTACGTCAGCTCGATCTCGGCCTGCTCGGGGTTCCCATTGCCGAAGCCGAGGAACGCCAAAGAGTACTTGTATTCCGGATTCTCCGACGTACGCAGCAGGTTCATGCCCAGCACCTGGGTATAGAACTCAACCGAACGATCAAGATCTCCCACACGCAACATCGTATGCAGTAGTCGCATCGTTTTTTCTCCTATTGGTCAGCCGGCGCAAAGGCATCGCGCGCATCAATCGCGGGCAGTAAGACAGCCGCTTCGGCGAGCGCGCGGCGTGCTTCGCGCCAGTCAGGGTAAAGCGTTTCGACAATGCGCCAGAAGCGCGGTGAATGGTTCATTTCAACAAGGTGGGCCACTTCGTGCGCGATTACATAATCTGCCAGCTCCGGCTTCAGATGTACCAGCCGCCAATGCAGACGGATGCCGCTGTTCAGACTGCAACTGCCCCAACGCGTTCGTGCAGACGTCAGTTTCAACGGCGGCACGGCGACGCCAAGCTGGGAGCAGAAAAAAATCAGCCGCGGCTCAAACCGCTCCAGCGCCCGCTGCTTCAGAGCGCGCAACAACGCGGATCTCGCATCGGCCTTCGCGGGAACATGAAGCGCCTCACTGCCATCTTCTTCGCGTAGCCACATGCTGCGGCCAGCGCCTTCGCGGATGACCAGACGCGCGGGCTCTCCGGCCAATGCAAAGCGCGCCCCATCGAACGCTTCGAAGCGTTGCTTCGCGGCGGCCTGCTGTCGCACTTCAAGCTTACGTTCGAGCCAGCTGCGTTGCGAATCGACAAAACGCCTGATTTCGCCCCACGCCAGATCGAACGGCGCAGACACCGTTACGCCGTCACGATCGACGCGTAACGCAAGGCTGCGTCGTCGGGAAGAACGCCGCAAGCGCACCTCTACCCGGTGCGTATCGAGCTCGACAGGAAAGGTCTCTTCGCTGCGCCGCACGATGCGCCTGCCGCCGAAGATCACGCACACTCCCGCCAGGGAAAACCACGCGCGGCAACTTCATCACGGATTTCGGTCATTGCCGCCTCAACGCGCGCAGCCGGCCCTTTCATGCCAAGCTCGATTGTGCGGGGCTGTTCTTTTCCCCCTACGCTCGGGAGGCTGAACAGCACGCAATCCGGATAGGCCTGTGTCAGTCGTTCCATCAGGTCAATCAAGCCACTTTCGCTGGCCTCCGCCACCACGATCGCTTTTTCGATGTAATCCCGCTGATGGTGCAGATGCGGATACACCGTATCCAGCACCCATTCGGTCATCGGCCATGCCATTGCTGGAAAGCCCGGCATGAAATAATGCTCACGAATCGAAAAGCCGGGGATGCCATTGAAGGCGTTGGGCACAATGTCGCTGCCTTGTGGAAACATTCCCATCTGCAAGCGATGCGCATTGACCTGATCACCGAAGCGCGCGCGAATGGCCGTTTCGGCCGCCGGGTGCAATTCCAGCGGCAGCTTCAAGGCGGCGGCTGCACTCTGACGGGTACGATCGTCAGGGGTCGCACCAATGCCGCCAAAGCTGAACACCGTATCGCCCGAAGAAAAACTGTCACGCAGCACCGCTTCAAGCTGTGCAGCCTCATCTCCCACGAAACGCGCCCACCCTAACTGCATGCCTCGTTCTGAAAGCAGTGCAATCATTTTTTCGAGGTGTTTGTCGACACGTCTTCCGGAAAGAATTTCATCACCGATGATCAGGGCTCCGAACGCCATACAGTCCTCCGAGAAATGACTCAAACGTTCGCCGCGCGTTCTTGCGCAAGCGAGCGGAGCATGTAGTGCACGAAGGCCAGCGCACTAAAAGGCGGCGCAACGAGATGGACCAACGGGATATGGGCGAGCAAGGCGCAGGCCGCACCGAGCAGCAGCATCGGTTCGCGACGACTCTTCGGCAGGTGTTGCAACTCCGCGCGATCAGCATGTTGCATCAGGGAATCATAGCCAAAGGCGCGCGCGTTAAGCCAGGCGGTGAGTACAATCGAAACCAGCAGGCCGACGCCCGGAATCAGCCACAGCGGCAGGCTTGCAATCAACAAGACAAGAAATATCACGCTCACCCAAAGGGTATTGAAGAGACTGCCAAGATTCGAGCCGCCTTTGCGCTGCTCGAGCTCGGGGTATTCCTCGCGCGCGACCCGATCGATCATCATCGGCAGCGCAAACAGCGCAACGAGCAGCGTTGTGGTCAGATAGATCAACGGGATCAACGCAATAACAATCGCGATTTTCACCAGCACCAACGCGATGCCCCAGGCAACGTCCGAGGCGCGCACCCATTCGCCCGCCCAAGGCCAGCTTTCGATCCACGCCATGGCCGAGCCCGTCAGCACCGACCATGACCAGATCCCCCCCACCGTCCACAGCACAAACGCAAACAGCATCGGCCAGACCATGTGCCACACCATGCCCGGCGCGCGCAGGCTCACCAAAGCCCGGCCAAAAGCGCTGACAATCTCGCTCATACGCGTTTCAAGGCATCATTCCGGGCAGCATGCCTTTCATACCCCGCATCATTTTCTGCATGCCACCTTTGGAGAGTTGCTTCATCATTTTCTGCGTTTGCTCAAACTGCTTGAGCAAGCGATTGACCTCTTGCACCGGCACGCCGGCGCCCGCCGCAATGCGACGTTTGCGACTGGCCTTGAGCAAATCGGGTTTTTTCCGTTCGAGCGGCGTCATCGAATTGATTATGCCTTCGATCCGTGCGATCGATTTATCCTCGGTGCCTTGCAGCTGACCAGCGGCCGAAGCGAACTGCGCCGGCAGCTTATCCATCAACGCTGACATGCCGCCCATGCTGCGCATCTGGACAATCTGAGCCTTGAAGTCTTCAAGGTCGAAGCCTTTTCCAGACTTGAGTTTTTTTGCCAGTTGCTGGGCTTTTTCCTCGTCCACGCCACGACGCGCCTCTTCGACGAGGCCCATGATGTCGCCCATGCCGAGGATTCGGTCGGCCATCCGTTGGGGATGAAATTCTTCGAAGCCGGTGAGCTTCTCGCCCACGCCCGCAAATTTGAGCGGTTTGCCGGTGACATGACGCACCGACAACGCCGCGCCGCCGCGTGAATCGCCATCAAGCTTGGTCAGCACCACACCGTGAGCGGCAGCGCCTCGCTGAAAGCCCGTGCCGTATTGACCGCGTCCTGCCCCAACATGGCATCGACGACAAACAGCGTCTCAACCGGCTTGACCGCGGCGTGCAGCGCCTGGATCTCGGCCATCATCGCTTCATCCACCGCCAGCCGACCTGCCGTATCGAGCAGCACCACGTCGTAATAATGACGTTTCGCGTGATCCAGCGCGCCGAGCGCAATGTCGACCGGCTTTTGATCGGGGGAGGACGGGAAGAAGTCGACCTCAGCCTGTTCAGCCACCGTTTTCAGCTGCTCGATCGCCGCCGGACGATAGACGTCGGCAGAAACCACCAACACCTTTTTCTTCTGGCGTTCGGCCAGCAGTTTGCCAAGCTTGCCGGTTGTGGTGGTTTTACCCGCCCCCTGCAAACCGGCCATCAACACCACGGCGGGCGGCTGAGTGGCAAAATCGATACCGACATGGCTGCCGCCCATCAGCTCGACCAGTTCATCATGCACTACGCCGACCAACGCCTGGCCGGGCGTGAGCGAGCCGACAACTTCCTGTCCGACGGCTTTTTCGCGCACTTTGGCAATGAACGCTTTGACGACGGGCAGCGCCACGTCGGCCTCGAGCAGTGCCATGCGCACTTCACGCATGGCATCTTGGATGTTGTCTTCGGACAGGCGCGCTTGACCGCGCAAGTTCTTGACAACACGCGACAGACGATTAGTCAGGTTATCCAGCATGAATCTAGTACTCCGCAACGGGCGGGGGAGTCGGGAAACTGGCAAAATTCCAATGCCACGCGCCAGCAAAATCGCGTCTTCACCGGTACAGGTGACGAACACGCGTGATTGTGAGCACGCCCTAGAGTAAACTCAACCCGAAATGGCCCACATTCTACTGCATCTCATCGCTGCATCGCTCTACGCCGGCCTCGCCCTGTGGCTGCGCCGCACCCTGCCGGACAACCGCGCGCCGCGCACCATCGGCATGCTTGAGCGCAGTGTGTTGCTGATCGCCCTGATCACTCACGGTCTGGCGCTGTACACGGCGATGTTTGCCGGCGGTGGCATCCAGTTCGGTTTCGGCTCGGCGGTGTCGATGATGGTGTGGTTGGCGATTTGTTTTTATTGGATCGAAACCTTTTATGCCGCGCTGCACGGCCTGCACGCACTGGCCCTGCCCGCCGGAGTCATCGCCACCCTGCTTTCGCTGGTTTTCCCCGGCCAGCACGAACTGATTAACGTCGGCTCGGTCGCCTTTCGCGCCCATTTCATCGTTTCCATGCTGGCCTACAGCCTGTTCACATTGGCGGTCTTGCACGCGATGCTGATGACCGTGGCCGAACGTCAACTGCATAGTGGCCGGATCAGCCGCGCAATCGCCCAATTGCCGCCATTGATGACAATGGAGGCCTTGCTGTTTCGTCTGATCGGCATTGCCTTCATTTTGCTGACGCTGGCGCTCGGCTCTGGCGTCCTGTTTTCCGAAGAGCTTTTCGGGGAGCCCTTCCGCGCCAACCACAAAACCGTGTTCGCCAGCGCTTCCTGGTTGCTGTTTGGTGCGCTGCTGTTCGGTCGGAGTGTCTGGGGCTGGCGCGGCCGGGTCGCGCTGCGTTGGACATTGGCCGGTTTCATTGCACTGATATTGGCCTACTTCGGCAGCCGGTTCGTGCTCGAAGTCCTTCTCCAGCGCGTTGCTTGACACACGCGGGAACGCCCTCAATACTGTAAATCCGATCGTTCTGGAGCGTTCCGCTCAGTGCAAGACCTCTCTCTAGGCGCCCAGTTCGGGGCGCTGGCCTTTTTGCTTGTCCTCTCCGCCATGACTTCAATGACCGAAACGGTCATGATGGCTTGCAACCGCTACCGTCTGCGTTCCCTCGCGAGCAGCGGTCATCGCGGAGCGCGTCTTGCACGCAATTTGCTCGATCGCACGGATCGTCTTCTCGGCGTGATCCTGCTGTTCAACAACCTCATCAACATCGGCGCGGCAACGCTCGCCAGCGTCATCACGATCCAGCTGTTCGGTGAGCAAAGCTGGGCACTTGCCGCCGGCACGATCTTGCTGACCTTTCTGATCCTGGTGTTTTCCGAAATCACCCCCAAAGTGATCGGCGCACACCATGCGGACCGTCTCGCACTGATTGTCAGTTATCCGCTGACGGCCCTATTGCGCATTTCGTATCCGGCCGTATGGTTCGTGAATCTCTTCGTCTCCGCCTTTTTGAGCGTGCTGCGCATACGTCTTGATCCGGATGAAAAATCGGCGCTCTCGCTCGAGGAACTGCGCTCGATGGTGCTCGAATCCGGCCAGTACATTCCACAGAAAAACCGCGACATCCTGCTCAATCTGTTCGATCTCGAACACATCACGGTTGAAGACGTGATGGTTCCCCGCGGCATGATCGAGAACATTGACCTGCGCCAGTCTCCCAGCCTCATCCGCCATCAACTCGCCACCAGCTACCACACGCGCCTGCCGGTACTCGAAGGCGACAATGAGATGGTTGTCGGTGTTCTTCATCTGCGGCGCGTCGCAGCGCAGGCGCTGGAAGGAAATTTCTCGCGCGACAGCATTCGTGAACTGGTTGCACCCCCCTATTTCGTACCGGCCGACACCCACGTCTATACCCAGCTTCAGTTCTTTCAGGAAAACCGCCAACGCATGGCGCTGGTGGTGGACGAATATGGCGAGCTGCTTGGTCTGATCACCGTCGAAGACATCGTCGAGGAATTGATTGGAAAATTCACGACCAGCCAACCTGAAGCGCGCGCGCACATCGCGTGGAACAAAGACGGTTGGGTGCTCGTGGATGGCAGCCAGAATCTGCGTGAACTCAACCGCCAGCTCGATCTGGATTTGCCTACGGACGGGCCCAAAACGCTCAATGGCCTGCTGCTCGAACACCTCGAAACGATCCCCGACGCTGATCTTTCCGTCCGCATCAACGATATTCCGATCGAAGTCATCAACGCCGAAGACAAAATGATCCGGCTCGCCCGCATTTACCGGCCCAAGCTCGCATCCGACACTTCGGCGCAGACACACGCAGCGTAAGCGCCACACTCGCGCGTTAAATTACGCACACACTTCGTTACGTCTCTTTACAAATCCATAGAAAGCTGGGCAAGATCAAGTAACTTCTCTTTCCTGGCGCATATGGCAGCAAGTCTCAAGACTCCTCTGAGCGGCCTTGCTCGCGCGCTGATCCAGAAAAATCGAATCAGCGAAGCGGACGCAGTTGCGTGCACGGAGGCTGCAGGCAACGCGACCAATGGCCTCATTCTCCAGCTCGAGCAGCGCAAGCTCCTGAGCGGGCTCGAAATCGCCCATTTCGCGTCCGACACCTTCGGCTATCCGCTGTTTGACATCGCCACGCTCGAACTCTCCGCCATTCCGCTGAGCGCAGTCGACCGCAAGCTGATGGCAAAGCACCAGGTCGTGCCGTTGACCAAACGCCAGAATCGTCTGACGCTTGCGCTGGCCGACCCGTCCAACACGCGGGCACTGGACGAAATCCGCTTCCAGTGCGGCATGCAGATCGATATCGTGATCGCTGAAGCGGTCAAGCTCGAACGCATCGTCACGAAACTCACCGAATCCGCGGCAGACACGCTGAGCGATCTGGCCGGCGAAGGGGATGAACTCGACCTGCTGGAAGGCGTCGCGCCCTCCGAAAACGGAGAGGACGAAGAAGCCAATGCGGAAGTGGATGATGCGCCGGTTGTTCGCTTCATCCAGAAAGTCCTGATCGATGCGATCAAGGAAGGCGCCTCAGACTTGCATTTCGAGCCCTACGAAAAGTACTACCGCATTCGCGTGCGCACCGACGGCACGCTGCGCGAAATTGCCCAGCCTCCGCAGGTGTTGAAAGAGAAGATCGCCGCACGCATCAAGGTCATCTCGCGGCTCGACATTTCCGAGAAACGGGTCCCCCAGGACGGGCGCATGAAGCTCGTGCTGTCGAAGAACAAATCCATCGATTTTCGCGTCTCGACTCTGCCCACCCTGCACGGCGAGAAGATCGTCATGCGTATTCTCGACTCGAACTCGGCCATGCTCGGCATCGACGCACTCGGCTACGAGCCCGATCAGAAAGCGGCGTTGATGGATGCGATCGGACGGCCGTACGGCATGATTCTTGTTACCGGCCCGACGGGTTCGGGCAAAACGGTTTCGCTGTACACCTGCCTGAACATCCTCAATGATGCAGGCACCAATATTTCCACCGCCGAGGATCCAGCTGAAATCAACCTCCCCGGCGTCAACCAGGTCAACGTCAACGACAAGGCCGGCCTGACTTTTGCGGTCGCACTGAAAGCCTTCCTTCGACAAGATCCGGACATCATTATGGTGGGCGAGATCCGCGACCTCGAAACCGCAGAAATTGCCATCAAGGCCGCGCAGACCGGCCACCTCATGCTGTCCACGCTGCACACCAACGACGCGCCGACCACACTGGAACGGCTGCGCAACATGGGCGTGGCACCGTTCAACATCGCCTCCTCCGTGATCCTGATCACGGCCCAGCGTCTCGCCCGACGCCTGTGTTCATGCAAGAAGCCGGTCGACATCCCGATCGAGGCGCTGCTTGACGCCGGCTTCGAGAATGAAGATCTCGACGGCAGCTGGCAGCCGTACGGTCCGGCGGGTTGCGAGCGCTGCAATGACAGCGGTTACAAAGGCCGGGTCGGCATCTATCAGGTCATGCCCATTTCCGAGGAAATGGGCCGCATCATCATGACCAACGGCAACTCGATCGATATCGCCGAACAGGCCCGCATTGAAGGAATCCGGGATTTGCGGGCATCGGGCCTGCTCAAAGTAAAACAGGGCGTCACCTCGCTCGAAGAAGTGCTCGCCACTACCAACGACTGATTAACGGATCTGAATATCGATGGCGACCCCTGCTGCTACCGCTCAACGCTCTCGCGCACTCACCAAAAAACCTCGGGACTACATGTTTTCGTGGGAGGGCAAGGACAAGGTCGGCAAACGTCTTCGCGGCGAAATGCGCGCCAGTGGCGAAAACGTCGTGCAAGCGACCATGCGTCGCCAGGGCGTTCGTGTCACAAAGGTGCGCAAACAGAAACTTTCGCGCGGCCGTCGCATCAGCGAAAAAGACATTGCCCTGTTTACCCGTCAGCTCGCGACGATGATGCGTTCGGGCGTACCACTGTTGCAGGCGTTCGATATCGGCATCAAAGGCTCAACCAATCCAAGTCTCGCGCGTTTGCTGACCCAGGTTCGCACGGACGTTGAAACCGGCTCCGATCTGTCGACGGCGTTCGCCCGTCATCCAAAACACTTCGACAAACTGTTCTGCAACCTCGTCGCCGCGGGCGAACAGGCCGGCATTCTCGACGACCTGCTTGAGCGGCTCGCAACCTACAAAGAAAAAATTCTGGCGGTCAAAGCGAAGATCAAGTCGGCGATGTTCTATCCGATCGCGGTGATCGTCGTTGCTGCCCTCGTCATTTCCGTGATGATGCTGTTTGTCATCCCTGAGTTCAAAACGGTTTTCCAGGGTTTCGGGGCCGACCTGCCGGCGCCGACACTGATGGTGGTCGCAATGTCCGATGCGTTCCTCCAGTGGTGGTACGTCATCCTGGGCGTATTGGTCGGGAGCATCTTTCTCATCGCAACGCTTTACAAACGCTCGCCCGCGGTCCAGAACGTGGTCGACCGGATCGTGCTCAAATTGCCGATCATCGGCGACATCATCATGAAAGCCACCGTGGCACGCTGGGCACGCACCCTGTCGACGATGTTTGCTGCCGGCGTCCCGCTGGTCGAAGCCCTGGATTCGGTCGGCGGCGCTTCCGGCAACCACGTCTATCTCACTAGCACGCGGGACATCCAGACCGACATCTCCACCGGCACCAGTCTCACCGTGGCGATGCAGAACGCTGAAGTTTTTCCCAACATGGTCGTGCAGATGGTCTCGATCGGCGAGGAATCGGGCGAACTCGACGCAATGCTCAGCAAGGTGGCCGATTTTTACGAAGCCGAAGTCGACGACGCGGTGGCGAGTCTGTCGCAATTGCTCGAACCGGCCATCATGGTTTTTCTGGGTGTCGTCATTGGCGGCCTCGTGATCGCGATGTATCTGCCGATTTTCAAACTCGGCGGCGTCGTCTGACCGTCCTTTATCTAGCTTTTTACGGCGGCCACGGGCCGCTCAGGCCCCTCACCGATGACCGACTTTTTTCACGAACCCCTCATCCTGGTCGTGCTGTGCGCGTTGCTCGGACTGTTCGTCGGCAGCTTTCTGAATGTCGTCATCCATCGCCTGCCGCGCATGATGGAGCGCGAATGGCAAGAACAGGCGGCCGAGTTACGCGGGGAAGAACCGCCTTCACCCCCTTCGACCGAGCGGTACAACCTTGCCGTACCGCGCTCGAGCTGCCCGCATTGCGGTCACCGCATTCGCGCCATCGAAAACATTCCGCTCATCAGTTATGTCGTCCTGCGCGGTCGATGCCGCCATTGTTCAGCTCCGATCAGCGCGCGCTATCCGTTGGTTGAATGCCTCACGGCGCTCGTTTCCGCCTATGCGGCGATTCATTTCGGTGCTTCGCTCGCCTTGGTCGGTGCGCTGCTCTTCCTGTGGGCAATGATCGTGTTGGCCTTCATCGATCTCGACACTCAACTGCTGCCCGATCAGATCACCTTGCCAGTGCTGTGGCTCGGTTTGGCGTTCAATCTGGGCGCAACGTATGTTCCGCTCTCCAGCGCGGTGGTCGGCGCGATGGCCGGTTATCTCATATTGTGGTCCGTATTCTGGGTGTTCAAGCTGGCCACCGGCAAGGAAGGCATGGGCTACGGAGATTTCAAGCTGCTCGCAGCCATCGGCGCATGGCTCGGCTGGCAGATGTTGCCGATGGTCGTTTTGCTGTCTTCATTGGTCGGCGCGGCGGTTGGAATTTCATTGATCGTATTCGCCCGGCACGAGCGCAGCGCACCGATTCCGTTCGGCCCCTATCTCGCCGCCGCGGGCGTACTCGCGCTGTTCTGGGGCGAAACAATTACCGAACTCTGGCTCGGCAACCTCTGAACGCTTTCCACGCCATCTCCCAACGCATTGCTTGCGCCGCATTCTGCTAAAATCCATCGTTTGCGTTCTTCAGGGTCGTCCATGCCGATCTACGAATATCAATGCACTCAATGCAGCGCGCGCGGGGAGCATCTGCAGAAGATGAGTGATGCCCCGCTCACCACCTGCCCCGCATGCAAGGCGGAAACCTATGTCAAGCAGATTTCGGCCGCAAGTTTCCACCTCAAGGGCACTGGCTGGTACGAAACGGATTTCAAGCATTCCGGCGCGCCTTCGAAAGCAGCCAGCGGAGAATCCGCTTCGACCCCGTCCAGCGGCGGCGCCGCAGCCTGCGACCACTGATTCATGCATTCCCCGCCCAGGGCTCGGCCCGCGGGACAACAAACGAACCGTTCGGAACACAACATGCGTACTCACTACTGCGGCCAGGTGACAGCCGCCGACCTCGATCAGATCGTGACCCTCTGCGGCTGGGTACATCGCCGCCGCGACCACGGCGGGGTCATCTTCATTGACTTGCGAGATCGCGAAGGCCTGGTACAGGTGGTGTGCGACCCGGATCGCGTGGAAATGTTCGAGCTTGCGGAATCCATTCGCAACGAGTTCGTACTGAAAATTTCCGGCAAGGTTCGCCGTCGTCCGGCAGGCACCGAAAACGAAACCCTGGTTTCGGGCGAGATCGAAGTCCTGTGTCACGAAATGGAGGTGCTCAATGCTTCAGCCACCCCTCCGTTTCAGCTCGACGACGAAAATCTGTCCGAAACCGTACGCCTGAGTCACCGCGTGATCGACCTGCGACGCCCGCAGATGCAGCAAAACCTGATGCTGCGCTACAAGGTTGCGCGTGCGTTCCGTCGTTTTCTCGACGACCACGGCTTCGTCGACGTAGAAACCCCGATGCTGACCAAAAGCACACCGGAAGGCGCCCGCGACTATCTCGTTCCCTCGCGCGTACATCCGGGACAGTTTTTCGCCCTGCCGCAGTCTCCGCAGCTGTTTAAACAGCTGCTGATGGTTGCCGGTTTCGATCGCTACTACCAGATCACCAAGTGCTTTCGCGATGAGGATCTGCGCGCCGACCGTCAGCCGGAGTTCACCCAGATCGACATCGAAACCTCGTTCATGGACGAGGCCGCAATTACCGCCACCATCGAAGAGCTGCTCTGCTACGTTTTCAAGGATGCGATGGAGGTCGAGCTGCCGACGCCCTTCCCGCGCATGACCTACGCTGAGGCAATGCGACGCTATGGCTCGGACAAGCCCGACTTGCGCGTAACGCTGGAACTCACCGATGTCACCGACGCAGTGGCCGACGTGGCCTTCAAGGTCTTTTCCGGCCCAGCCACCAGCGGCGGCCGCGTGGCCGCACTGCGCGTGCCCGGCGGCGGCACCCTGACCCGCGGCGAAATCGACGAATACACAAAATTCGTTGGCATCTACGGCGCACGAGGCCTGGCCTACATCAAGGTCAATGACGCCAGCAAAGCAAACGAGGAAGGCCTTCAGTCACCCATCGTCAAGAACCTCCACGAACAGGCGCTGGACACCATTCTCAAGCGCACTGGCGCCCAATCGGGTGATCTGATTTTCTTCGGCGCCGACAAGGCCAAAATCGTCAACGATGCGCTGGGCGCATTGCGCGTCAAGCTTGGCCATGAAAAAGGGTACATCACCGGCGAACCGTGGTGCCCGGTATGGATCGTCGACTTCCCGATGTTCGAGTATGACGAAGACGCCAAACGCTGGAGCGCCTGCCATCATCCGTTTACCAGTCCCAAGGACGAACATGTCGACGCGCTCGAAAGCGACCCTGGCGCCTGTCTCTCGAAAGCCTACGACCTTGCGCTCAATGGTTGGGAGATCGGCGGCGGCTCGGTGCGTATTCACCGCGCTGACGTCCAGGAAAAGGTGTTCCGCGCACTCGGCATCACCGAAGAAGAGGCGCGTCTCAAGTTCGGCTTCCTGCTCGACGCCCTGCGGTATGGCGCGCCCCCGCATGGTGGCCTGGCCTTCGGCCTGGATCGCATTGTCACGCTGATGACGGGTGCCGAATCGATTCGCGATGTCATCGCCTTCCCGAAAACCCAGCGGGCACAGTGTCTGCTCACCGACGCCCCCAGCGCCGTGGACGAAGCGCAGCTGCGCGAACTGCATGTTCGCCTGCGTCAGAAGGTCACGGCACACGCTGAAGAAGCCCCACGGGATTGACCTTCCCGTCGAAGCGGCTTCAGTTCGTCGCATTCGTGTCGTAATCTAGACAGGGTCCTTTCATAGGCGAGGCTTTGGCCTCGCCGCCTGCCATGGCACAACTCGAGCAGCTCGACATCCTTCTCGTCGCCGGTGATCACAACACCTGCGCTCGCCTCAGCGAACTTCTCGCGCGTTGTGACCTGCGCGAGACGCATCGCGCCGCCTCGGCCAACGCGGCGGTTGCTCGCCTGCGCGAACGCCACTACGATCTCGTACTTTGTGAGCTTGAACTGGGCGAGGGCAGCCAGGACGGCCAGCACTTGCTCGAAGACCTGCGCACGCACGGCATTCTCCCGCGCGATACGCTGTTCATCATGATCTCGGCCGCGCGCAATTACGACCGCGTCGTCGGCACCGCCGAACTCGCGCCGGACGACTACCTTCTCAAGCCGCTCAACGCCGGGATACTGCAGGCCCGGCTCGAACGTGCCGCCGCGCGCCGCGAAGCCTTTCTTCCCGCCTGGCGTCTGATCGAAGCCGGCCGCCCGGACGAAGCCATCATCGAATGCGAACGCGGAGCACTGCGCCATCCGGCATGGCACGCGGATTTTGTCCGCCTGCGTGCCGAAATCGCGTTCACGCAGGGGCGCCCCGACGAGGCTCGCACGCTGTATCAAGACGTCGCCGAAGCCACCGGCGTGCCGTGGGCACGTCTGGGTCAGGCCCGCATGCTGATGGCCGCCGGCCGTCATGCCGAGGCCGCGCCGCTGCTCGAAGAACTGATCGACAAGAACGAACATTATCTCGACGCCTACGATTTGCTCGCGCAATGCCAGGAAAAGTCCGGCGGGACGTTTCAAGCCGCAGACACGCTCAACGACGCCTTGCGCCGCTCCCCTCGGCGTCTCGACAGGCTGCGCCGTTTTGGTACGCTCGCGGCGCGCACCGGCCGGGTTGAAGAAGCCGAACAAAGCTTGAGCCAACTCGTCGAATTGGGCCGTCATTCAGCGTTCCGCAAGCCGGCAGACCATCTCGAATTGGCCCGTGTGCAAATCCAGGCAGGGCACGCTGAAAAAGCCGCGCGCACCGTCATGGAACTTGAACGCCTTGCCAAAAACATGACCGACGGCCCTGCCTGCGCCGCCCTCGGACGCGCCCTGGTGGCACGCGAGACCGGCGACGAGAACGCCGCCCGTGATGCACTTTCCGATGCCGTTCAAGAGGCGCTCAACACCAAAAACCTGCCCCTCTCATTGAGTCACGAAATCATTCGCGCCTGCCTCGCTTCCGGCCTCGATAACGAAGGCGTCACGCTGACCAGCAACATTTTGCGTCACGCGGAGGACGAAGCAACGGTCAAACAGACGCATGCGCTGTTCGGTCAATGTGACCGCCTGGATCTTGTCGAACAAGTCAAAACCCGCTTGCATGCCGAAGTGCTCGCGTACCTCACTGCAGGTGCCAACAAAGCCAAGGCGGGCGATTACGATGGCGCGGTGAGCGAAATGCTGGATGCCGTTCGTCGTATGCCGGGGCACCCGCAGGTATTGCTCAACGCCGCGCTCGCTCTATTGCGTCATATCGAACATCGAGGCTGGAATGAGCGCTTTGCCAACGATGCGCGCAAACTCATCGCGCGCGCTCAGCGCGTCGATCCGGGGCATCCTCGACTCGAACCCATCCATCTCTTTCTGAAAGAGTTGCAGCGTCGCAGCGAACTCGAAACCCCCGCCCACCCCGAACAAACATGATGTCGCGTCGTTTCATCGTCAGCCTGATCGGGCTTGCGTTGCTCGGCGTTGCCGCGTTCTTCACCCTGGGAACGGACCGCGCACCCAACGCTTCACTCGAAAATGCAGCCATCATCCAGGCGGATGTTCGGCTGCCGGCCGAGGCGTTGGAAACGCTTGAGCTGATTTTGCGGGACGGACCCTTCCCGTACAGCAAGGACGGCACGACTTTTTTCAATCGAGAACAGCGGCTCCCCAAGCAACCGCGTGGCTACTATCGCGAATACACCGTCCCGACGCCCGGTGCGCGCGATCGCGGAGCGCGACGCATCGTCACCGGCGGCAAGCCGCCCGAGGTGTTTTATTACAATGCAGATCATTACCGCAGCTTCCACCCGGTCACGGTGCACCCATGACGCCACTTCCGCCTGAACACAGTGCTGCGACCCCAGGTGCGCTACTTCACCTTCCCCAAAAAGACCTGGAAACCACCGTCGCCATGCTGGAGGCGAACGGTTGCGACCTCTGGCGGATCGAACTGGACGGCACCACGGACAAGACCGAACTCTTCACACGCATCGCCTCCGCATTGATCTTTCCGGACTGGTTTGGCCATAATTGGGATGCGCTTGCTGACTGTCTTGGCGACTTATCCTGGTTGCCGGCCGCGCGCAAACGCGCTTTGTTGTTTACCGGTCTCGACACCACTTCTCCCAACGGGCAAACGCTGCTTGAGCTGCTCACCGACCTCGCAGACGACATCCCCGTTGCATGGTTGTCCGTCACCCCCTGCAGTCCCTCCATCGCACCATGACAGCACCCGAAAAAGGCTACAAATATCCGGTTTCCGTTCTCGTCGTGATCCACACGCCCGATCAACAGTTTCTACTGATCGAACGCATCCGACCCGCCGGCCAGTGGCAGTCGATCACCGGCAGTCTGGAAATCGGCGAAACGCCGCTGCATGCGGCAGTACGCGAGGTTTTCGAGGAAACAGGGCTGAAGGTCGAACCCACCGACCTTCACGACTGGAAGCACAGCAATCGCTTCCGCATCCGCGGCCCATGGCGACATCTTTACGCACCGGATGTCACGCATAACATTGAGCATGTATTCAGTCTGTGCGTGCAGCAGCCGATAGAAGCCTGTCTCGCGCCCGGCGAACATTGTGCCCAGCTGTGGCTGGCGCGCGAGGAAGCGGCGGAAAAGGTATTTTCATGGTCAAACCGGGATGCCATCCTGCGCCTGCAAGACGTCAGCCCGCATCTGTGACAGCATCCAGCCTCCAAAAGCTCACGTATGTCTTTTGCTTCCCGCTCACACGCCCTCCACAGCGCTGGATAGCGCTTTTGATCGGCCGCGCCGACGGAAAGGCATTTTCGGCCGCAACGATCGCAACCGCACGACCACGGTCGGGCGAATCGCCTACAATTAGCATTCCTGCGTCAGGAAACACATGATGAATGACACCCCCCCTCAGACGCCACCCGCTCTGAAAGCCGAAATTCTTGCTGAAGCCCTGCCCTACATCCAGCGCTTCTTCGACAAAACCATTGTCATCAAATACGGTGGCAATGCGATGACCGATCCGCATCTGAAGGATTCCTTCGCGCGCGACGTCGTGCTGCTCAAGCTGGTCGGCATGAATCCGGTCGTCGTGCATGGCGGCGGGCCACAGATCGAAAGCCTGCTGCATCGCGTTGGCAAAAAGGGGGAATTCATCCAGGGCATGCGCGTAACCGATAACGAGACGATGGAACTGGTCGAGATGGTGCTTGGCGGCCAGGTGAACAAGGAAATCGTCAGCCTGATCAACCAACACGGCGGCAAGGCGGTTGGCCTCAGCGGCAAGGACGCCAGCTTCATCCGCGCGAAAAAATTGTTGATCCAGAAGAAAGATGCACCAGTGGGCGACGTAATCGACGTCGGTCAGGTGGGCGAGGTCACCCACATTGATCCGAGCCTGATTTCTTTCCTCGACAAAGGCGATTTCATTCCGGTGGTCGCACCGATCGGTATCGGCCCGAATGGCGAAACCTATAACATCAACGCCGACGTGGTTGCCGGCAAGCTCGCCGAAATACTGCATGCGGAAAAGCTTGTCCTGCTCACCAACACGCCCGGCGTACTCGATCAGGAAGGAAAATTATTGACCGGCCTCACCCCGCGCGACATCAGCGGTTTGGTCGAAGACGGCACGTTATCCGGCGGTATGCTGCCAAAAATCGGCTCGGCGCTTGACGCGGCCAAGAGCGGAGTAAAGTCTGTGCACATTATTGACGGCCGCGTCGAACACTGCCTGCTGCTCGAAATTCTCACCGACCACGGCGTCGGCACCATGATCAAGAGCGCCTGAACAGGCCATTGCCACGGGTCATCTGCACGTCGCGTTTGCGTTTGGGGTGCCATCCTCTTGCGCGACGCAACGGCGCGCCCTGCTCGCAGTTTGGACGTCGACACGAAATTCAACGATGTCGCCCGCCGGCTTTGAGCGGTGAACATCGCTGCGCATTGATCCGTATTCCAGATCGCATTTCAAAGTGTCGCGGCACCATCGCCCCGCAGTGCCAAGCCACGCCTTATAATAGGGCGCGCGCTATTCAAAGAAAATAAATGTCTCTGACGTCCGCCGCTCGAAGCCAACTGGTCGAACGTTTGCTCCCCGCCGTTCGCGAAGCGGGGCGTGCGGTACTCGACATTTACTCGACTGATTTCGAAGTGCGCAGAAAAACTGACGCTTCACCGGTGACCGAGGCCGACGAGCGCGCTGAGGCCATCCTCCTGGCTGCGCTTGCAGACATCGCGCCAACCATTCCGGTGATTGCCGAAGAAGCCGTTGCCGAGGGGCGCATTCCCACAATCCGTGATTGTTTCTGGCTCGTCGATCCACTCGACGGAACACAGGAGTTCATTTCCCGTAATGACGAATTCACCGTCAACGTTGCACTCATCGAAGCAGGCGAGCCGACCGTTGGGGTGGTGTTCGCCCCTGCGCTCGAACGTCTGTTCGCTGGCTCAAGCGGTGCAGGCGCCTTTGTCGAGGAAAACGGCATCCGCCGAAACATTACCCCACGTTCTCCACCGCCGGGCGGCCTCACCGTCGTGATCAGCCGTTCTCACAACACCCCCGTGGCACTCGAGAACTTTTTTCAGAACACGGCCATTGGCGAACTGAAAAACGTCGGCTCCTCCCTCAAGCTGTGCCTGATCGCCGCGGGTGAAGCAGACCTCTACCCGCGTTTCGGTCGCACGATGGAATGGGATATTGCTGCCGGACACGCGATTCTGGCAGCCGCCGGCGGGCGTGTTGCAGACATCAACGGGCAACCACTCGTTTATGGCAAACCCGGATTCGACAACCCGAGCCTCGTCGCTTATGGCCGAGAAGAATGATGTGAAAAACGCCTCAGCCCTTAACGCGCCGAAAGACCTTCGACGAAATCAATGACCGTGCCCACCGTCTCAAAAGAACTCCCATCGATTTCGTCATCCGGCACCTCGATACCGAAAACGATTTCGATTTCCTGGATGACCGCCAGCACGGCCATCGAATCAAGTTCCGGCACGCTGCCGAGCAGCGGGGTCTCACGGTCGAAGGTGAGCCCTCGGCCATTAAGCGCTAAAACTTCGTCAAGCAATTGCAGGACTTTTTGCTGGATGTTCAAGTAATAGACCTCGTTATTAAGCTCCCGACGCCTCATCAACGGCGAACGGCGAGTCGCGCATTATACTTGCACCCACCACACAAGCCACCCGAACGCATGAAGAGCACCACACTGTTGCACGAATTGATCCTCACAACCGCCGAACGCACCCCCGATGCGGCGGCCTTGACGGCGGGCGCGCAGACCTTGCGTTACGATGAACTCGCGAGCTTGTGCCAACAGGTTGCGAACGGGCTGGTGAGTGTCGGACTTGCGCGCGGCGAGCGCGTTGCGATTTATCTCGACAAGCGCCCGGAATTTGTCGCGGCAGCGTTCGGAACGAGTCTCGCAGGCGGTGCCTGCGTACCGCTCAATCCGTTGCTCAAACCCGATCAGATCCGCTACATCCTGCGCGACTGCAATGTTCGAGTGCTTGTCACCAGCGCCGAACGTCTGCCACTACTGGAAGAAACGTTAACCGGTTGCCATGACCTGCGTCAGATCATCATCACAGGAATAATCGACGAACTGCCCCGCTTCGAAGCGATTACCGCCCACCGTTGGGAGGAGTTCCTGAACGCTCCGCACGCTTCGGGCAGTCGCGTCATCGATAGCGACATGGCGACGATCCTGTACACATCGGGCAGCACCGGCCGCCCCAAAGGCGTCGTACTGTCACATCGCAATCTCGTCGCCGGCGCGCAAAGCGTGTCGCACTATCTCGACAATCATGAAAGCGATGTAATTCTCGCAGCGCTGCCATTGTCGTTCGACGCCGGGTTTTCACAACTGACGACCACTTTCTACGCCGGCTCTCGTATTGTACTGCTCAATTATCTGTTGCCGCGCGACATTCTCAAAACCATCGAACGCGAGCATATCACCGGCCTGACGGCAGTACCACCGCTGTGGATTCAGCTCGCACGCCTGGAATGGCCACCCAACGTGGGCCAGCATTTGCGTTATTTTGCCAGCACCGGCGGACGCATGCCGATGGATACCTTACACGCGCTGCGCACTCGTCTGCCGCACACCAAACCCTATCTCATGTACGGCCTTACCGAAGCGTTTCGCGCGACCTATCTGCCGCCGGAAGAAATTGACCGACGTCCCGATTCGATTGGCAAGGCCATCCCCAACGCCGAAGTTCTGGTATTGCGTGAGGACGGTTCGGAATGCGCCCCGAATGAGCCGGGCGAACTCGTCCAGCGCGGTCCTCTGGTTGCACTCGGTTACTGGAACGACACCGAAAAGACCGCCGAACGCTTCCGCCCCCTCCCGACGCACCTGACCGGTCATAATGACGGACTGGTGTTGCCCGAAATCGCGGTTTTTTCCGGGGACACCGTTCGACGCGATGAAGACGGCTATCTGTATTTCATCGGTCGCCATGACGAAATGATCAAAACCTCGGGGTATCGCGTCAGCCCGACCGAGGTGGAAGAAGTGCTGTATGCAACCCGCATGGTTGAAGAATGCATAGCCTTCGGCTTGCCGGACCCCACGCTCGGCCAGGTTATCCACGCGGTGGTCACACCGGCACGCGACGAAATCGACATCAACGCGCTGTTGGCCGAATGCCGTATCCATATGCCGGCCTATATGGTCCCGGCTCACATTGAGGTCCGCCAAGGCCCTCTCCCGCGCAATGCAAACGGGAAAATCGACCGCAAGGCGCTCGCCCGCCATGCCGGCGAGGAATCATGACAAAAGGGCAACCGTCCGCACAAATGAGAAAGCGCTCCAACCCTCCTACGCCCCCGGCGCATGCGCCGATGACTCAGTTCGCGGTGCAGCACGGGGAACTCGTCGTCGGCGGGCAACCGCTCAGTCAACTCTCCCAGCACGTCGGCGGCACCCCGTTTTTTGCCTACGACAGCGCGCTGCTTGCCGCGCGCATCGACCAACTGCGCACGATGCTGCCCGAGGCCATCGAACTGCACTACGCTATCAAGGCGAATCCGTTTCCGGATCTGGTTCGTTTCATGGCCAAACGCGTGGACGGCCTCGATGTCGCCTCCGGCGGCGAACTCGCGCTCGCGCGTGAGAGCGGTTTTCCAGCAAATGCAATCAGTTTTGCCGGCCCCGGAAAATCGCGCAGTGAGCTTGAACAGGCCGTCGCTGCCGGCGCGCTGCTCAACATCGAATCGCGGCGCGAAGCATACGAGTTGGCGGACATCGCGGCCCGCACCGGTCAGGCCGCGCGTATTGCAGTGCGCGTAAATCCGGATTTCGAGCTGAAAAGCTCCGGCATGCGGATGAGTGGCGGCTCCAAGCCTTTCGGTATCGATGCCGAAAAAATCCCCGCGCTGTTTGATGAAATCGGCACGCTGGGGCTCAGTTTCGAGGGCTTTCACATCTTCGCCGGGTCGCAAAACCTGCGCGCCGAAGCAATCGTCGAAGCCCAGCGCCTGTCTTTTGATCTGGCCGTACGGCTGTCTCAATACGCGCCCGCTCCGGTGCGTTTGCTCAATCTGGGTGGCGGCTTCGGCATCCCTTACTTTCCGGGTGACACCCCGCTGGATCTCGCCCCGATCGCAGAGAACCTCAAAACGCTGTTGAATGAAGCAGCGGACAAACTGCCCGAGGCAAAACTTGCGCTCGAGCTTGGTCGCTATCTGGTCGGAGAAGCCGGTCTCTACGTCTGTCGCATCATCGACCGCAAGGATTCACGCGGCCAGACATTTCTGATTTGCGACGGCGGTCTGCACCATCACCTCGCCGCGTCCGGAAACTTCGGCCAGGTATTACGCAAGAACTATCCGGTCGCAATCGGCAATCGCATGAATGCGCCGCGCGACCTCATCGCCAATGTCGTCGGACCGTTGTGCACGCCGCTCGACGTGCTTGCCGAACGCATGGCGCTGGCCGACGCCCAGCCGGGAGATTTCGTAGTGGTGTATCAATCCGGTGCTTACGGCGCGAGCGCAAGCCCTCAGGCGTTTCTGGGCCATCCAGCGCCGGTGGAAATCCTGGTGTGAGCTGAAAGCGGTTCTGTACGTGCAGCGTTCCCTACGGACAGCCATCGGCTCTTGCGCGCAGTTGGAGTCAGCTTTCGTCTTCGCCAACGACCCGAAGGATCGGACACTGAACTCAAGCACGTAATAAGAGCGCTCAACAGCCAGGCCACCTTTCGTGGTCGGGTGAAGCCGGGTCCGGTTTTCCATGCCTTGTGAGCCGCCGAAAACGCTCTCAGCAAGGGGGCCTCGAAGGGGCGGTGAGGAGTACGCGCTTTTTTGTTGACTTCCTTATCGCGCAATAATCGCGTAGAAGGAAAGGCCGTCGCCAGTGGGGGCGAACTCCCGCCCGGTCAAGGCGGGGCAAAGGCATAAACGAACGATGGCGGCGACCAGTCAAGACGCCGCAACCGCCCGGCTCCCACAACACGCCGCGTCGTTGTTCGGCGCTTTACGCAGCCGCGACGTGCTCAGCTGAACATACTCTGCATTCCGGGTCGCGCAACACCTTGATGCTGCGCCAATCCATGCGCAGGCTGTCGAGCAATAACAACCGGCCCGACAACGATGTGCCACAGCCGATGATCAGCTTGAGCGCCTCGGCCGCCTGCGTCGCACCCACAATGCCGGTCAGCGGCGCGAACACCCCCATCACCGCACAACGCACTTCTTCAACGTCCTCTCCTTCCGGGAACAGGCAGTGATAACACGGCCCGTCTCCGCGCAGATCAAACACCGAGATCTGACCGTCGAAGCGAATCGCAGCGCCCGAGACGAGAGGCTTGCGGTGTTTCACGCAGGCTCGGTTAACAGCGTGGCGGGTGGCGAAATTGTCGCAGCAATCCAGCACCACGTCCGCCAGCGCCACCTGCTCATCGAGAACATCGCCTTCCAGACGCAAGGGGAGCGTTTCTATGCGCACCGACGAATTCATCCGCTGCAATGTGCGCTTGCCCGAATCGACCTTGAGATCGCCCACGGAATCTACGGTATGCAAAATCTGACGTTGCAGGTTGGTCAGATCAACGACGTCATCATCGGCCAGCGCCAGCGTGCCCACGCCGGAGCAGGCCAGATACATGGAGGCAGGCGAGCCAAGCCCCCCTGCACCCAGCACCAGCACGCGCGCGCCCAGCAGGGCCTCCTGCCCTTCCACGCCGATTTCAGGCAGCAGGATATGGCGGCTATAACGAAGAAGCAGATCGTCGTTCATGATTTCTGTGAAAACAGCCTGATGAGGCGTTATTTGTACTCGCGCAGCTCGTCCGGCGTCGCATCGTAGTTGCCGTGCGGATGCTGGTCGTACGCCTTGATGTAGACTTCATTGGATTTCTTGATCAGGCGCTCTGGCGAGTGGAGGTTGTGGCGCTGGGTTTCCTCGCAAAAATAAACCACAGCGCGCACCATCCGGGCGTAAAGACCGTTATCGAGGTGAAAACCCGCATCCCGCAATGAGTTTTCAATGAGTTCAAGCGAATAGTCGAGAACAGAATAACGAACCGACAGCGCCAGCTGCGAGGGCCGAGCGAGCACCTTGACGCCTTTCAGTTTCGCCAGCGCTTCCCGTGCCTGTTCAACCTGATCCGGTGGAGACGGCGCGAAACGAATTTCACGCTCTTTCGTCAATCCCCCACCCGGCAGCGGGTGTTCATGATTCCTGCCTGCCAGCTTGTACGCCGTTTCCCGTCGCATCGCCGCCTCCCGGCCATCCGATCATTCGCTTTCATTCTGGCCGATACGTTCCCCTTTGAGAAGCCGCACGGCCTGACGGAGTTGGTAATCGTCCTCACCACCCAGCTCAAAGCGCGGCGCTGGGGGCGTGGGCGTGTCCTCGACATTCTCCTCTACCGCTTCGTCCACTGCGGGTTCCGTGTCGGAGCTTCCAAGGTGGCCGAGCAGATCAATTTCACGCACGCGCACACTCGAACCGTTTTCCGTCTCTTCGATAATAATGTCCGGCGCGATCCCCTTGGCCTGAATCGAGCGACCATTCGGCGTGTAATAGCGCGCCGTGGTCAGTTTGATCGCAGTCTGACTGTTGAGCGGCAAAATGGTCTGCACCGACCCCTTGCCGAAGCTTTGCGTACCCGCCACTTGCGCTCGCTCGTGATCCTGCAACGCGCCGGCAACAATCTCGCTGGCCGAGGCCGAGCCACCATTGACGAGCACCACCATGGGCACCTCACGCGCAAACGCCGGCAAATCGTTCAGGAAATCACCCCGCCGACCGCGACGATAATCTTCCGGCACCGCCAGATATTCACGTCGTGCATCCGGCGCCCGGCCATCGGTGGACACCACCAGCGCATTCCGCGGCAGAAAGGCCGCTGACACACCCACCGCGCTGTGCAACAGCCCGCCCGGATCGTTGCGCAGATCCAGTACCAGCCCCTTCAGCTCGCCGTGGGAACCGAGTTGATTCAGGTGTTCCACCACCGCCGGCGCGGTGTTCTCCTGGAACTGCACCACACGCAAGTAGCCATACCCCGGCTCAATGATTTTCGACCGTACCGAACGCACACGAATGATTTCGCGCGTAATCTCGATAACGACCGGCTGCAGCTCATCTTCACGCGCAATCGTCAGTGTGATGCTCGTGCCCGGTTTGCCGCGCATGAGCTTGACCGCTTCAGACAGGTTCATGCCCTTCACCGGTGTTTCATCGAGCTTGACGATCAGATCGCCAGCCTGAACCCCTGCGCGGAAAGCCGGCGTATCCTCAATCGGCGACACCACTTTGACGAAGCCGTCTTCCATGCCGACTTCGATCCCCAGTCCACCGAATTCGCCCTGCGTGCCTTCGCGCAATTCCTTGAAGGCTTCCTCGTCGAGATAGGCCGAGTGCGGGTCGAGATTGCTCAGCATTCCGCTGATCGCATGATCGATCAAGGTTCGATCGTCGACCGGTTCGACATACCCTTGCTTGATCGCGTTAAACACATCGGCAAACGCACGCAACTCCTCAACCGGCAACGAAGCGGGCGAACGGTCGGCACTGGCGGAAAAATTGAGGCTGATCAGCACCCCGGCAATGAGGCCGGTGAGCACCAGACTCAGTTTCTGCAACTTGCTACGCATGAGGACTCCAATATCGAATCAAATCTGCCCTGTAAACAGCCCCGCGGCCTCAACCACCTCGTCGCATCCACGGCAATGGATCAAAGGGCTCGCCATTATGACGGACTTCAAAGTATAAGCCGGTTTCCCAACCGCCTCCGCTCGCGCCGACATTCGCAATCGGCATTCCCGCCTCGACGGATTCTCCGACTACGCGCAACAAAGCGTCATTATTCGCATAAATACTGAGGTAATCAGCACCGTGGTCAACAATGATGAGATTACCGTATCCCCGCATCCAATCCGAGAACACAACGGTTCCCGCCGCCACTGTACGGACTTGCGCCCCTCCGGCTGCACGAATGAACAATCCACGCCAGCGCATCCCCCCTTCCTGTCTCGGCGCACCGAATCGGGCAGCGAGCTCTCCTTCCACCGGGAACCCCAGCTGACCACGCAATTGTGCGAACGGTTTGCCGGATGTTGTCGCGCTGGCCACCGGCCCGGTCGGCGTGCCTTGCGCTGCGGGAGCGTTACGTTGCTGCTGCGCGGACCGTTGGGCAAGCTCAACGACGCGAGACAACTGCTGCTCATTTTCTCGCATCGCTTTTATCGCCCGTTCCTGGGCATGCAATTCGCCCGCCAGCTGCGCTTGCGCTTTGGCGCGCGCGGCGTGCACTTTTTCGAGCTTGGCCTGTTCCCGTTTTTGCGCCGACTCAAGCTCACCGAGCGCCACACGTTGCTCGGCGAGTTCTTTGAGCAATCGTTCTTGCTCGGCCAGATCTGCACGCAGTGCGTCAATCTGCTCCAGACGCGCCTGACCTAACCGCTCCAGGTAATGAGCGTCGCGCATGATTTGATTCGGATCCCGCCCGGACAAAAAAGGGGCCACCTCATTGCCACGATGCATGTAATGGCGCCGTAAAGTTTCCGCCAGCTCGGCCCGACGCTGCGCAATGCGCGCATCTACACGCGCATGTTCCGCTTCGCGCTCGGCCAGTTCTTTCTCTGCCGTTGCCACGCGCTCTGCCAATTCGCGCAACGTGCGGCGCGATTGCGATACCGCACGTTCCGCTTCCGCCACGCCGGAGGAAGCCTTGGCGTGTGCCGTACGGTTCCTTTCGATTTCGTGCTCAAGCTCACGGATACGTTGCTGCATATCCTCCAGTTCCGCCTGGCGGGTCACATCTTGAGCAACCGCCAGGCTCATGCAGGTCCATAGCAACGCTGCCAGAAAAAACCTCAGCCGCGGCACGTCCAGCATTTAACCGTGCGGGCCACCATGCCGCGCCACCTCTGCCTCAGCACGGCGAATGACTTCCTCGTCAGCGAGGTAGTAGCTTTTGATCGGTTTCAGATCGGCATCCAGCTCATACACCAACGGTTGGCCTGTCGGAATGTTGCGTTGGACAATTCCCTCGTCGGAGACGCCGTCGAGATATTTGATGAGAGCACGCAAACTATTTCCGTGCGCAACAATCAGCACCCGCTTGCCCACGAGAATCTCAGGTGCAATCTGGGTTTGCCAATACGGCACGAAACGCGCCACCGTATCCTTCAGACATTCCGCCCGCGGATATTGAGCGCGCGGCAGCAACGCATATCGTGGGTCATCAAAGGTCAGGCGCGGGTCCCCCTCGCTCAGCGGCGGAGGCGGGGTCGCATAGGAGCGTCGCCATGCGAGCACCTGCTCGTCACCATATTGCGTGGCGGTTTCGGCCTTGTTGAGCCCCTGAAGAGCGCCGTAATGGCGTTCATTGAGGCGCCAGGAATGGGTCACCGGCAACCACAGGGCGTCCAGTTCCTCGAGAACCAGATGGAGTGTCTTGATGGCGCGCTTCAACACCGAGGTGTAGCCGCAATCAAACACGAACCCTTCTTTGCGCAGTAACTCACCGGCCATTTTTGCTTCGGCCATCCCTTTCTCGGTGAGATCTATGTCAGTCCATCCGGTGAATCTGTTTTCTTTATTCCAGACAGACTCACCGTGGCGCAGCAAAACGATTTTATACATGAAGCCTCAGGTCGGAAAATGAGGGATTCCGGCACGGAGCAATCCTGCACCGAGGTCCGATGCGGTATTTTATACTATGGCGCGGCCTTCGGTCGCCCTGACGCGTTATTCGGCGTAACCGAATGCGTGCCGCCCTACCCCGACATGGATCTACCGTGAAAAACGAACCTTCCATTTTCGAATTGATTGATCGAAACGAAGACATCGAAACCGCCGCCCACGCGATGAAGGCCATCGCCCATCCATTGCGGCTCAAGATAATGTGCGTTCTCGGCGAAGGTGAAGTGTGCGTACAGGACATCGTCGAGGCAGTCGGCACCTCTCAGAGCAATGTTTCCCAACATCTCGCGATTTTGCGTGACAAGGGCGTGTTACAAACACGCAAAGATGCCAACCGCGTCTATTATCGTGTCGTGGATCAGCGCACGCTGCAGCTCATCAGCCTCATCCGCGAGGTATTCTGCGGCAATCGCTAAATTAATTCCCCTCAACGGAGTTTCGAATTGGAACCGGATTTTCTGCAACAAAACTGGTATTGGGTTTTGCTGGCCACTGCCTCCGGCACTTTCGTCATCGTCGACACCATCCGCACTGCGATGGACCGGAGTGCGCTCGCGCCGATGGATGCAACCAACAAGATCAACCGCGAGGACGCAACGGTCATCGACGTGCGTGAGAAGCTCGAATACACCCAAGGTCACATTCCCAATGCTCGCCACATCCCGTTGGCAGAGCTTGACCGGCGTCTTCCCGAGTTAAGCAAGCTGAAAAACTCACCCTTGATTGTCTGCTGTGCGAGCGGGAGTCGTTCTCGCACCGCACTCGCCAAGCTCAAGAACGAAGGCTTCGAGCAGGTGTTCAACCTGCGCGGCGGCATCAACGAATGGGAAAAGGCCGGCCAGCCGCTCGCCACCGGTCGCAAGGCAAAGGGAAAGAAATGAGCGTACCCGTCACCATGTACACGAGCGCGATCTGTCCTTTCTGCGTTCGCGCCGAACAGCTGCTTGCGCGCCACAACGTAACCAATCTGGAAAAAATCCGGGTGGACCTCCATCCCGAGCTGCGTGCCAGGATGATCGAGCTCACCGGCCAGCGCACGGTTCCCCAGATCTTTATCGGCGACTACCATGTCGGCGGCTGCGACGAACTCTACGAGCTCAACCATGAAGGCCGGCTTGAAGCACTCCTGGCCGGCGATCCTGCCTGAATACAACTCCTAACCAAGATATCGACCTCATGACCGAACAAGCCCAATCCGTTTTCTCGATCGAAAAGATTTTCGTAAAGGACCTCTCGCTCGAAATTCCTCACGCGCCGCAGATTTTCCTGCAACTCGACAACACCAAACTGAACGTTGAACTGAGCACCGGCGGACGCAACATCGAAGAAGGCATTTACGAGGTCACGCTGACAGCCAATGTCTCCGCCACCACGGCCGATGACCGCACCGCCTTTCTCATCGAAGCCCAACAGGCCGGCATCTTCCAACTGCGCAACATCCCCGAACAGGATCTCGAAGCGGTCATGATGGTCGGTTGCGCAAACATTCTGTTCCCGTATGCGCGCGAAACCATTTCGAACACCCTGATCCGCGCCGGCTTCCAGCCCGTGCATCTGCAGCCCGTCAATTTCGAAGCCCTGTACCAACAAAAGAAACAGCAGGAAGCTGCCGCTGCCGCCCCCGCACAGGAACAGTGACATGAAACTTCGCCATCGCCTCTTCGGCCTCTTTGCCCTCCTTATCCTGGCACCTGTGGCCTCGGGCGCGGGCGTCGAGTTCCGCTCCATTAACGAGACATCCATCCTGTACGCAACGCCGTCGGACCAGGCACGCAAGCTCTACATCATCAAGCGCGGAACGCCGGTGGAAATCGTCGTTGTCATCGACAACTGGGCCAAGGTTCGCGATTCGAACGGCGCCTTGAGCTGGATTGAAGAACGTCGCATGTCGCCCGCACGCACCGTCATGGTCACCGCCGAACCCGTGGCCGAAATTCGTTCTGCGCCCGAAGAGGCGGCCGCCAAGGTCTTTGACGCGGCCACCTACGTGATCCTCGAACTCGTGACTCCGCCGGATGACGGATGGGTGGAGGTGAAGCACGAAAACGGCACCGGCTACGTCCGGATCAATCAGATCTGGGGAGTCTGAAACGATGCGCATCGCGGTACTCGGCGCAGGTTCCTGGGGCACAGCGCTCGCCGTGGCTTTTGCTCGCGTGCACGAAGTGGTGCTGTGGTCGCGAGAGGCTGAACAGGTCGACGCCCTTGCGCGCGAACGGATCAACCATGACTATCTGCCAGACGTGCCGCTGCCGGATTCGATCCACGTCACCGGCAATCTCGACCACGCAGCCGATACGGACCTGCATCTCGTGGCGACCCCGCTTGCCGGTCTGCGCGACACGGTGCGCGCTCTTGCCGCGCGCCGGCCCGGCACCCCGTTGCTGTGGGCCTGCAAAGGGCTCGAAATCGACAGCGCACGGCTGCCGCACGAAATCGTTTTTGCCGAAATTGGCCGCAACGCTCCCTGCGGTGCGCTGACCGGACCGAGCTTCGCCGCCGAAGTCGGCGCCGGTCTTCCGACCGCCATCACCCTGGCTGCAAACGATCGCGCCTTTGCCAGCACCTGGGTGCGACATCTGCATCAACCCCTTTTTCGCATCTACGCCAATGATGATCTTGTCGGCGCTGAGATCGGCGGCGGCCTGAAGAACGTCATTGCCATCGCCGCCGGCGTTTCTGATGGCATGGGCTTTGGCCTCAACACGCGCGCAGCGCTTATCACGCGCGGGTTGGCCGAAATCACCCGTCTGGGTGTCGCGCTCGGCGCCCGCCCCGAAAGCCTGATGGGGCTCGCCGGCATGGGTGACCTCATTCTCACCTGCACAGGCGACCTGTCGCGTAATCGACGCGTCGGCCTGGCGCTGGCACGCGGTGAAAGCTTGCCGGACATTTTGCGCACCCTCGGACAGGTCGCCGAAGGCGTGCCGACGGCTCGCGCAGCGATGATGCTGGCCAAACGTCACAACGTCGAAATGCCGATCACTGAAGCGGTCAACACGCTCCTGCATTCTGGCCACGCCAGCCCGCGTGAGGTCATCGAACAACTGCTCGCGCGCGAACCGCGCTACGAACCGGATCGCTGAAATACCCAGCGCTTCGCGGGCACCATACTGTTCGCAGAACGTGCTCAATGCGGCCGTCACAGACGGCCACCAGTCCATTGTTGTACGTCACTGTACGTCACGATTGGCGGTGGTCAATCTCTAGCCGAACCCATCCGGATGCGCCTCTTCGAATGGCTCCCGCACGGTACGAATCACCCTTTACCGGACTGAACTTTCAGTTGTGGCAAAGCCGCATTGTCTCCACGCCTCGAACACCACCACCGACACCACGTTCGAAAGATTCATGCTGCGACTGCCCTCGCGCATCGGAATACGCAGCACCGCGCCCGCAAGCTCGTCCAGAACATCCTGCGGCAAACCTCGCGTCTCTGACCCAAACAACAACACATCGCCAGGCCGGAACTGCACTTGATCATAGCGCTGCCGGCCTTGGGTGCTGAAAGCAAACCAGCGTCGATCTGCGAGCGCTTGCCGACACGCTTGCCAATTGTCATGCACGGTAACGTGCGCAAGATCGTGATAATCCAGTCCGGCGCGCGCAAGGTTTTTATTGTCCAGATCGAAGCCTAGCGGGCGCACCAGATGCAGGCGCATCCCCGTGTTCGCGGCAAGACGGATCAAATTCCCCGTATTGGGCGGAATTTCAGGCTGGTAGAGAACGAGATCAAACATGAGCAGAAGCTTACAACGTTCGGGCAACCACGACATTCTCCACCCGAACCGCCCCCGCCCGCTTCAATTCGCGCGCAAACGATTGCAACGTTGCTCCGGTGGTCATCACATCATCCACCACCACTACCGAACGGCCCTCAAACTCCGCGCCGGCCTCAAAGGCGTTGCGCACATTGCGATGGCGTGCGCTCCCTTTCAGATCGGCTTGCTTCGGCCCGGCGCGCACTCGCTTGGCGACGTCCACCCACAGCGGTAAACCCCACGCGTGCGCAAGGGGTCGGGCAATTTCAACCGCTTGGTTAAAACCGCGTTTTCGCAGCCCGCTCCCATGCATCGGCACCGGTATTACGCATTCCGCTTCCGGTCTACGCCCTGTTTCGAGCAGAAGCCCGCTAAAATACCCCGCCAAAGAGAGACACTGACGGTATTTCAGTGCTTGCACCAAACGGTCGGCAGGAAACGCATAGGCGAACGCCGCATAGGTCGCATCGTAGGCGGGCGGCGCTTTCAGACATCGTCCGCACACGCCTGGGGTCGACAGCGGCAAGGCACATACTTCGCATGCCGGCACTGCTTCGCGTGGCAGTTCCGACATGCAGTCCTCACACACGGGTTCACCACCTGCCGGCGCGCCACACAGTACGCATGACTGAGGCAGCAAACGGTCAAGCGCCATACGCAGCAGGTTTGACACCAGTACCCCCTACACGGAACATGCGCGAAACGCGCAGGATAGCAAAGGATACGCAATGACAACGGAATTGGCAGCCCCTCTCATGAAGCCCTCAGAGAGCACCAGCACAGCACACCAGTGGAACACCGCAAACGTTCTCGAATTATTCGAACGCCCCTTTCTTGACCTCATTCATGAGGCGCAACAGGTACATCGCGCACACTTTCCCGCCAATGCCGTTCAGCGCTCCACCTTGCTCTCGATCAAGACCGGCGGTTGCTCGGAAGACTGCGGATACTGCTCCCAATCCTCGCGCTATGACACCGGACTGGAGAAAGAGCGCCTGATGCCTCTTGATGAAGTGCTGAAAAGCGCTCGCGCGGCCAAAGAAAAAGGTGCTTCTCGTTTTTGCATGGGAGCGGCATGGCGTGGCCCCAAAGATCGCGACCTGGAGCCGGTGCTGGAGATGGTGCGCGAAGTCAAGAAACTGGGATTGGAAACCTGCGTCACCCTCGGCATGTTGCGTGAAGGCCAAGCCGAAAAACTCCGTGACGCGGGCCTCGATTATTACAATCACAATATCGACACCGCGCCCGAGTTCTACGGCAACGTCATCACCTCACACACCCTTCAGGACCGATTCGCCACCCTCGACAAGGTACGCGAAGCCGGCATTCATGTGTGTTGTGGCGGCATCGTTGGGATGGGCGAAGGCCGTCGCGGACGTGCCGCGATGATCGCCCAGCTCGCCAACATGAATCCACCGCCGGAATCGGTGCCGATCAACGACCTCGTGCCGATTCCCGGCACGCCGATGGCCAGCGCCGAAGACCTCGATCCGTTCGAATTCGTCCGCAGCATTGCCGCTGCGCGGATCACCATGCCGCAGTCCGTCGTGCGCCTGTCTGCCGGTCGTCAACAGATGAGCGACGAATTGCAGGCCTTGTGCTTCATGGCCGGCGCCAACTCCATCTTTTACGGCGACCGCCTGCTCACCACGGACAACCCGGAAGCCGATCGCGATGAAAAGCTGTTCGAGCGTCTGGGGCTCAACGGCATCTGACGCTCGCGCCGGAGGTTATGTGCATCGCCCAGCCCCCACCTGGCTATTTGATCTCGACAACACGTTGCACAACGCCAGCACGCATATTTTCCCGCACATCCACCGCAGCATGACGGCCTATCTCGCCCGTCATCTTGGTGTAACCGAGGAGCAGGCCGATGCATTACGCATCGGTTACTGGCGCCGCTATGGCGCTACGCTGGCCGGGCTGATGCGCCACCACAATACTGACCCCGGTCATTTTCTGAGTGAAACCCATCGCTTCGACAAACTGCATGAACTGATGGTGTTTGATCGCGGTCTGGCCGCCACGTTACGCCAGCTTCCCGGGCGCAAGATCGTGTTCTCGAACGGGCCCACCCAGTATGTTGAGGCCATACTCGGAACAATGGGAATTCGCCGGTTGATCGATGATGTGTTCGCCGTCGAACACATGCGATTCGAACCCAAACCCAGCGTGCACGCTTTTCGGCGTTTGCTGCGCAGCCATCGCTTGCGCGCGACCGACTGCGTATTGGTGGAGGATTCTGTCGAGAATCTGCGCACCGCGCGACGTCTGGGCATGAAAACCGTGTTGATCGGGCGCGGACACGGACGTCCCGCACACACGGACCTGAAGATCCCTTCGGTATTGGATCTGCGCCGACATCGCCTACGGCTGTTCAGCTAGGCCCCTGTCCGCTGCAGACCAGAATCGGCGTGAACGCGCGCTCAACAACCTCTACGCGCTTGTTCACGGCCGGTTGATTCTGTCATTCTCGCAACCAGCGCGCCGCATCCAATGCGAAATAGGTCAGGATGCCGTCCGCGCCGGCACGTTTGAAGGCCAACAACGATTCCAGTACGCAGGCGCGCTCAGCCAACCAGCCGTTGGCCACGGCGGCTTTGAGCATCGCGTATTCACCACTGACCTGATAGGCATAGGTCGGCACACGCAACTCTTCCTTCACCCGGCGCACGATGTCGAGATACGGCATCCCCGGCTTGACCATGAACATGTCGGCGCCCTCTGCCATATCCAGTGCGACTTCGCGCAGCGCCTCATCCGCATTCGCCGGATCCATCTGATAGGTGCGTTTGTCGCCACCGCCCAAACTGGCCGCCGACCCCACCGCGTCTCGGAACGGGCCGTAAAAACTCGATGCGTATTTCGCGGCGTACGCCAGGATGCGGGTGTGGATGAAACCTTCTCCGTCCAGTTCGGCGCGGATTCGCGCTACGCGTCCATCCATCATGTCCGACGGCGCCACCACGTCCGCTCCGGCTTGCGCGTGACACAAAGCCTGACGCGCAAGCGCTTCAAGCGTTTCGTCGTTCATTACATAGCGATTCGGATCATCGGAGGCGACCAGCCCATCCTGACCATGACTGGTGTAGGGGTCCAGGGCGACATCGGTGATCACCCCCAACTCCGGCACAGCTTCCTTTAACGCACGCACCGCCCGCGGCACAAGACCGTCCGGATTCCATGCCTCTTCTGCGCCCGGCGTCTTGCCGGATTCGACCACCGGAAACAAGGCCAGCGCGGGCACGCCAAGCGCGTACGCCTCGCGCGCCACCTCCACCAGCAGATCCACGGACACGCGTTCGACGCCAGGCATCGACGGCACCTTCTCCGTACGTTTCCGGCCATCGAGCACAAACACCGGATAAATCAGATCGTCGGTGGACAGACGATGCTCGCGCATCATGCGACGCGAGAACTCATCGCGACGCATACGCCGCATGCGAATAAACGGAAAAGCTGAATTCGACGACACCAAAACTCTCCTGTCGAGGCGTTCACATTCGGATACCAAACAGAAAGACAGACGCGGGAACCTTGGAGGCGTACCGCGCTCATACACACGGGTGCGCATGCTGCACCCCCCGCTTCCCTCCCTGAGCGGGCACCTCCTTCTGAGGTCTTGGCCCCCGGCTTAACTTTTCAAGCCGGGGGCATTTCTTTTTCTGTCTTCCCGTTCAAGCCAAGCCAGCCGGCCACGGTGCGCTCCACTTCTTCCATGCCCTGACGCTTGAGACTCGAAAACAATTGCACCGTGACCTGCCCGTCCAGCCCCTGCGCAGCAAGCTCCTTGCGCACCGCGGCCAACGTTGCCGCAGCCGGTCCCCGCGACAGCTTGTCGCTTTTGGTCAACAGGATATGAATCGGCCGGCCGCTGGGCGCAAACCAGTTGATCATCTGTCGATCCAATTCCGTCAACGGCCGCCGGGAATCCATGATCAACACCAGGCCGGTCAGGCTTTCGCGCTTTGTCAGGTAGCTTTCGAGCAATCCCTGCCATTGTTTGCGCACCTCCAATGGCACCTTGGCATAGCCATACCCCGGCAGATCAACGAGCGCCGCACCACAATTCAAACGAAAAAAGTTGATCAACTGAGTTCTGCCCGGCGTCTTCGACACAAAAGCGAGTCGAGTGTGTGCAGCCAGGGTATTGATTGCACTGGATTTGCCGGCATTGGAACGTCCGGCAAAGGCGATTTCCGCACCTTCTGGAGGCGGGAGACCGGACATTTTTGCAGCTGAGATCTCGAAGCTGGCGTTGCGGAAAATCGACATAAGGGAGAAAAACAATGCGCGTCAGGAGAATTTCGGGCTTGAAAGATCATCGCGACTCGGCGAGAAACATGAACCGTTTCCCCCGCCAACACGGCAGATTATCCTCAAACTCGAAATTTCACGGACCCGACTGATAAAGGAAATTTACAGGGCTTCGCTCAGTTACCGCGACTTCATATAGAATACAGCGTTTATATTTACAGCTCACAGTTTTCTGAGGACATCTGAGGATACCCAATGATCAAGCGCTCTATTCTGCTTTCGCTGCTTCTGATCGCCGGCGGTTCGCACGCCCAGGATCGCACCCCGGACCTCGACAATGCGAAGGAAATCGCCACGACCGTCTGTGTCGCCTGTCATGCGGTGGACGGCAACAGCCCACTTCCCGACAATCCAAAAATCGCCGGACAGGTGCCAGAATATCTCTACAAACAGTTGGTCGACTTTTCTTCCATTGATGGCGAAGAAGCCGCCCGCCCCAGCGCGATCATGGCGGGTATGGTCGCAGCGTTGTCTGACGACGACATGTACGATCTCGCCCATTACTACGCGCAGCAAACGCCCGAGCACGGCGTCGCCCAAAATGATGACAGCGTGGAATTCGGTCGCAAGGTCTGGCGTGGCGGCATCGTGGAGAAAGGCGTTCCCGCCTGTGCAGCCTGTCATGGCGCGAGCGGCTCCGGCATGCCCGCGCAGTATCCGGCACTGGCTGGCCAGCACGCCGAATACACGCTCTTGCAGCTTCAGGCCTTCCGCGATGACGGTCGCGCCAACGATCCAGCCGAAATGATGCGCATGATCGCACTCAAGATGACCGACAAGGAAATGGCGGCGGTGGCGGATTACGCCGCTGGAATGCGCCACATCGACGACTGATCCGGCAACGCAGCTGCACGGAAAAATGGCGACCTTCGGGTCGCCATTTTCATGCAATCAGGCAGTATCGGACTCGAGCCGGACTCCCGGATCGGCGGAACAATAACGGCGGCTCATCCGTCTGTTCATCCAACTCGATCCAACTTGTCATGGCCGTTCGCGGTGCCGTCTTCGCCCGGCCGCCAGACGCTCAATCTCCTGGGGTGTAAAACCGGCCGCCAGCCGTTCCTTCTCAGCCAGCGGCGGCTGAGGATACGGCACGTCAAAACCGTCCATCAACGCCAGATAAGTGCTTTCCGGTTCCAGCCCGCGCTCGGCACACAGAACACGAAACCAGTGATCGCCCAGCGCCACGTGACCCACTTCGTCGCGCAGGATGATTTCGAGAATCCGGATGGTTTCCTCGTCTCCAATACGGCGCAACTTGTCAATGATGACCGGCGTTGCGTCCAATCCGCGCGCTTCCAGCACGCGCGGCACCAGCGCCATGCGTGCGAGCGCATCCCCCGCGGTGCGCCGCGCCATATCCCACAGGCCGTCATGGGCGGAAAAATCACCGTAGTCACATCCAAGCTCTTTGAGCCGTTCGCGCAGCAAAGAAAAATGTGTAGCCTCTTCCGCCGCCACCTGCAGCCATCCCGTATGGAATGCCTGCGGAAAGCTGCGAAAGCGCGCTACACAGTCGAGTGCAAGATTGATAGCGTTGAATTCGATATGGGCGATTGCGTGCAACAACGCCGCATGCCCTGCTGGCGTCGTCGGTTGACGGCGTGCGAGCTGTGACGGAGGCACCAGCCGGGGCCTGCCCGGTCGGCCAGGTTCGCCAAGCGGCGTGCGGTCATCTTCGCCCGGCACAACCTTCAGACGACCATCCAGCCATTCCTCATGCAGAGCCAATGTGCGCGCACATTTTTCCTGCGGGTCACAAACGTGCAGCACCTCTGCCGCAACCTGATGCACCGATCTTTTCATGGCGGGATTATAAGGGAGAGGCGCACGCTCTTTCTGCAGTCACCGACCGGTTCAGGGATAATGCGTAGATTCGCTTCATCTTTCTGGAGGAACAATGAACCCTCTCCCCAAAAACAGTTTGCCAATCGCGGATGCGCGCAAAGCCATCCTTGATCCTCTCCTGCCGATTCAGGCGCATGAATGCGTACAGGTACGCGACGCTCTGGGGCGCGTGCTGGCTGCGGATGTAATCGCTCCGTGCAACGTGCCGGCGCACGACAACTCGGCCATGGACGGCTACGCGTTCCGTTTTGCGGATCTGGGTGAACACGGCGAAACAACCTTCAAGATTGTCGGCACCGCTTTCGCCGGACGGCCGTTTTCCGGTCAAATCGGTTCCGGCCAGGCGATACGCATCATGACCGGCGCGCGGGTACCGGCTGGTGCCGACACCATCGTGGCGCAAGAAGCCACCCGCAGCGAAGAGAACACCGTTTTCATCGGCGCCGGCCACAAACAGGGCCAGAACCTGCGCCGCGCCGGCGAAGACCTGATGCTTGGAAGCGCCGCACTGACCGCCGGCACCCGCTGCGGCCCGGCTGAGCTCGGCCTGATCGCCTCACTCGGCATTCCCGAGGTGCAGGTGTATCGTCGCCTGCGCGTCGCACTGTTCTCGACCGGCGACGAAATCGCTTCGATCGGCCGCCCGCTCGGTCCCGGCCAGGTTTATGACAGCAACCGTTACACGCTCCACAGCGCACTGACCAACCTGGGTTGCGATCTGGTCGACATGGGCGTTATCCCTGACCAACCTGAAGAGCTGGAACGAGCCTTTCGCATTGCTGCGCAAAACGCCGATGTGCTGCTCACCAGCGGCGGGGTGTCTGTAGGCGAAGCGGATTTCATTCGCGCGCTGATGAATCGTCTGGGCGAGGTTTCATTCTGGCAGATTGCGATCAAACCCGGACGACCCATGGCGTTTGGTCGTATCGGGGACGCCTGGGTGTTCGGCCTGCCCGGCAACCCCGTCGCGGTGATGGTGACTTTCTACGCCTTCGTTCGCGATGCACTGATGACCCTGCAAGGCGTTTCCCCCTTGCCTGCCCCGCCGCGTTTCGATGCGGTGTGTGACACAGCGATTCGCAAGCGCGGCGGTCGTCAGGAATATGTGCGCGCCCGCTACGACTGGCAAGAGGGCGCTCCGCATGTCATTCCTGTCGGCAGCCAGGGCGCCGGCGTGCTCAAATCAATGGCCGAGGCGAACTGTTTCATCGTACTGGAGAGCGAATCCGAAGGCGTTACAGCGGGTGAGCGGGTGATGGTGCTGCCTTTCCACGGCCTGCTATGAGCGCCAACCCGATGAAACAGACAGGACAGTTACGTCCGATCCAAAAGCCGCCCCCCTTCTGCGCCGCAAAGGAATCGCAATGAACCAGGATGAACTTAAAAAATCCGCCGCACGCGCTGCACTGGATCACATCCGCCCGAACACGATTGTCGGAGTCGGCACCGGCTCAACGGTCAACCATTTCATCGAGGGTCTCGGTGCCATGCGCGACCAGATCGCCGGCGCAGTTTCGAGCTCCGAAGCCAGTACGAAACGTTTAATCGAACTCGGCATTTCGGTATTGACGCTCGACGAGGTCGAATCCATTCCGGTGTATGTCGACGGCGCCGATGAAATTGACGGCGCCTTCAACATGATCAAAGGCGGCGGAGGTGCACTGACACGCGAAAAAATTGTCGCCGCGGTGGCGGAACGCTTCGTATGCATTTGCGATAAAAGCAAACGTGTAGAACGGCTCGGACAGTTTCCGCTGCCCGTCGAAGTCGTGCCGATGGCGCGCGCCCATGTCGCCCGTCAACTGGCCAGACTGGG
>DATGNI010000068.1:0-6168 GCA_035306825.1 Azoarcus sp.
AGAGGTGGTGTGGATTGATGCGTTCCAGTCCGGCCACGCCAGTCACCTTCCAAACGTCAAGCCGGTGCTGCTTGCACCGATGAGCAAGGTGCTGTCGAGGCGCGGACGCGAGGTGCTCCAGCTCTCCCCGAGCTCGACACGCTCCATCCTCGACAGTGTGCAGGTTCGCCTTGAAGAGCAGCGCGATCTGTCGCGTTACCTCATTGGGCTTCTGATTTTTCTGGGCCTGCTCGGTACCTTCTGGGGGCTGCTCGTGACCATCCGTTCGGTCGGCGAGATCATCGGCGGGATGGGTGGTGGCGCCGATCCGGCGGCGATGTTCGAAGCGCTCAAGGTCAAGCTCGATGAGCCGCTTTCGGGCATGGCGACGAGCTTTTCGACGTCGTTGTTCGGTCTGGCCGGCTCGCTGGTAGTGGGTTTTCTCGATCTGCAATCGGGTCATGCCCAGAATCGCTTTTACAACGAGCTTGAGGAGTGGCTGTCGAACATCACCAAGCTGCCTTCTGGCGGGTTGATCGGTGATGCGGAGGGGAGCGTGCCGGCGTATGTTCAAGCCTTGCTCGAGCAAACCGCCGAAAGCCTGGATCGGATGCAGCGCACGGTGGCGGAGTCGGAACGTGAACGAAGCGCCACGGTGGATCAGCTCAGCGAGCTGGGGCATCAATTGAATCGCCTGGCAGACTTGATCAGCCGTGAATCACGCGGTCTGGCCACGCTGACCGAATCCCAGGAAGACCTGCGCAGCCTGATCCGGCAACAGGCCCAGCGCCCGACGGAAGGCAGCCAGATGAACGAAGAGCTGCGTTCCGAGCTGCGTTTGATGTCCCGCACCATCGCCGCCGCACTCGATCAGCACGACAGAGGCCAGTAAGCCATGGCCACGCTCAATCGCCGTCGCCGGGGGGTGGATTATTGGCCCGGCTTTGTCGATGCCCTCGCCTCATTGTTGATGGTGATGGTGTTCGTGATCATGATTTTCGCAATCGGACAGTTCGTGCTGGGCAGTGAGGTGAGTGACCGCGATCGTTCCATCAGTCTTCTGCAAGCCGAAATTGCCGAGCTCGCGCATACCCTGAGCCTTGAAACCGACGCACGCGGTCTGGCCGAGACGCGCGTGGCGGAATTGTCTGCGTCGCTCACGCGCACCATCGGCGAGCGCGACATCACGCAAGCCACATTGGAAAAAACGCGTGAAGCGCTGGAAAAAGAACGGGAACAGGCCGCCCGTGTGGCTGCAGACATTGATGCCCTGCAGCGTCTCAAGTCTGAACTTGAAAGTGAAGTGGCGCGCCTGGTCGAAGACCTCGACCGTTCCGAAGCGAAAGCGTTGGAACGCGAGCAGGTGTCGGATCATGCGTTGGCGCAGGTCGAATTGCTTAACCGACAACTCGCGGCACTGCGGACCCAGCTCGATGAACTCAACAACGTGCTGGCCTCGACGGAGAAGGAGCTGGCGGAACGCGATCTGCGCATCGAGGAGCTGGGTCGGGAACTCAATCTCGCGCTGGCCATGCGGGTGCAGGAGCTGAATCGGTACCGTTCGGAGTTTTTTGGTCGGCTGCGCGCGGTGCTGGGAGAACGAGAAGACATTCAAATCGTTGGCGATCGCTTTGTCTTCTCGTCTGAAGTGCTGTTTCCCAGTGCTTCCGACACCGTCAGTGAAGAAGGCCGGCATCAGCTTGAGAAACTGGCCGAAACGCTCCAGCTCATTGCGGAGGAAATCCCCGATGATCTTCCCTGGGTGCTGCAGGTGGATGGCCACACTGACCGGCGACCGATTGCCACCGCGCGTTTTCCGTCGAACTGGGAACTGAGTACCGCCCGTGCATTGGCAATCGTCAAATTTTTGCGTGCGGAAGGCGTTTCTCCACAACGTCTGGCCGCCACGGGGTATGGTGAATTCCATCCCCTTGAAGAAGGGGATTCGGCCGAGGCGTTGGCCCGTAACCGTCGTATCGAACTCAAGCTCACCAGCCGTTAAGCTCTGTCAGGCGCATGGAGCTTAGCGTTTTCCGCCATCAATGCGCCAGGGAGTACATCATGACCGCTCACGTCTACAAACTTGTAGAGCTCGTCGGCTCCTCCACCACCGGCACCGACGATGCCATTCGCAACGCGATTGAAACCGCCAACAAGTCGCTCCGGCATCTGGATTGGTTTGAAACTACCGAGATTCGCGGTCACATCAAGGATGGCCAGATTGCACATTGGCAAGTGAAGCTGAAGGTGGGGTTCCGGGTCGAGAGTTGATCCGGCCACGTATCGTCTGAAATCATGATTCCGGGTGCGCGCGCAACCCGGAGTCACACAGACAGATTTCTTCGCAGGAAAATAGCGGCCTTCCTGAGCGCGTTTCCTGCTTCCGACTCAGGTCGTGACCGCGGCTTCCAGAACCGTTGGCTGCGCTTTGCGATCACGCCTGCGCGCTACGATCTGGCGTGACAACACGATGATCGGCACCAAGCCTACCGCCACAATGGTCAACGCTGCGGTGGAGGCTTCACTCAAACGCTCGTCGGCGGCAAGCGTGTGCGCTTGCGTTGCCAGCGTGTCGAAATTGAATGGTCGCATCACCAGCGTTGCCGGCAATTCTTTCATCACGTCCACAAACACCAGCAGGCCCGCAGTGAGCAGGCTGCCACGCAGCATTGGTACATGCACCCGTCGCAAGGTGGCGAAACGGCCGTGACCGAGAATGCGCGAGGCGTTGTCCATGCTGGGCGTGATCTTGCCGAGGCTGGCATCCACGGTATGCAATGAAATCGATAAAAAACGGGCGATATAGGCATAGACCAGTGCCGCAATGCCGCCGGTCAAGACCAGTCCGGGGTTAACGCCCGTGAACGCGGTCCAGCTGTCCGAGATGAAATGGTCGAGACGTGTGACCGGAATCAATACACCCACGGCAATGACGGAGCCTGGCACGGCATAACCGAGGCTGACGATGCGGTTGGCCGCGTGCGACCAGTTCGAACGCGACAGGCGCGCCGCATAGGCAAGCAACAGCGCAATGATGACTGCGAGCACGGCCGTCACCGAAGCCAGAATGAAACTGTTGCGCGCGAGGAACAGGAAACGCGAACCGAATTGCGCGTCACCGTCGATCAGCGCCATGTTCAGCAGCAAACCACCGGGCAACAGGAAACCGGCGATGAGCGGCATCAGGCAGGCAATCAGCGCCGTCCACGCCTGCCACCCGCGTAGGCGCGTGCGCGCCGGCGGCTCGCTCTGGCGTGAGGTGTTGTTGAAACGCGCGCGCCCTCGGCTGGCGTGCTCCAACACCAACACCAACACCACGAAGCCGAGCAACAGTGCGGACAATTGTGCCGCTGCAGCCCGGTCGCCGAATGAAAACCACGCGCGATAAATGCCGGTAGTAAACGTTTGCACGCCAAAATAGGACACCGTGCCGAAGTCCGCCAGGGTTTCCATCAGCGCCAGCGCTGTGCCGGCAACGATGGCCGGTCGCGCGAGTGGCAACGATACGCGGAAAAATGATGACCACGGCCCCAGACCCAGTGAACGGCCGGCTTCGAGCATCCCCGCGGCGCGTTCGAGAAAAGCGGTGCGCGCAAGCAGATAGACGTAGGGATAGAGCACGAAGGTAAACATCGCGGCCGCCCCGCCGGTCGAGCGGATTGCGGGGAACCAGTAGTCGCCTGCCCTCCAGCCCATCCATTCACGCAGGGTGCTTTGCACCGGGCCGACGAATTGCAGGAAATCCGTATACACGTACGCCATGACATAGGCCGGCACGGCCAGCGGCAACATCAGTGCCCATTCCAGCATGCGGCGACCGGGAAAATCGAACATCGTCGTGAGCCACGCGCAGACCACTCCGATGCTCGACACGCCGCATCCCACCACGACACAGATCACGATGGTGTTGTAAATGAATTCCGGCAGCACGGTCTCTGCCATGTGCTCCCACGTCTCGGACGTGCCGCCAATCAGCACGTTGGAAAACACGGACAGCACCGGCATCGCCACCAGCAATGCAATCAGCAACGCAGACCAGCTCAAGGGGGAACGATCAGGCAGGAATTTCGAGGGAGCCACCCCAAGACGCATTTTCAAAAAAATCTCGGTAGGAAGAAAGCAGAAAGGCAAAACCTTTGACCTGTAATCGTACAGATCGCGGTTTCGAAATTATAATGGCTCGTATTATCACTTACATGGAGCACGCGACGCCAGTCGCATGCGCAGCCGCCAATGTCTCATCTGGAATTGAGCAGGGTCGAACTCACGTACGGCAAGCAGCCTGTTGTCCGCCGTCTGTCGATATCGCTAGAGCATGGCACGATCGGTTGTCTGCTCGGTCCGTCAGGCTGCGGCAAGACGACAGTGCTGCGCAGTATCGCCGGTTTCGAACGCATCAATGCAGGTGAAATCCGCCTTGACGGCCATGTCGTGAGCAGCACTTCGGTGCATGTGCCGCCTGAACAACGCCGCATCGGCATGGTGTTTCAGGACTATGCGCTGTTTCCGCACCTCACGGTCGAGGCCAACATCGGGTTTGGCCTGCGCAATCTGAGCGCCACGAAAAAGCGCGCTCGCGTCGCCTCGATGCTCGACATGATCGGACTCGGCCGCGAAGGGGAGCGCTATCCGCACGAACTGTCCGGCGGCCAGCAGCAACGCGTCGCGATGGCGCGGGCGCTTGCTCCCGAACCTGAATTATTGCTGCTGGACGAGCCCTTCTCCAATCTGGACGTTGATCTGCGTGAACGTCTTTCCCATGAGGTGCGCGACCTTCTAAGGAAACCGGCATCACCGCAGTGATGGTCACCCACGACCAGAACGAAGCTTTTGCCGTGGCCGATGAGGTCGGACTCATGAATGAGGGCTGCATTCAGCAGTGGGACGTCCCCTACAACCTGTATCACCGGCCTGTGAATCGTTTTGTCGCCAATTTCATCGGTCAGGGCGTGTTGCTGCCCGCCGAAGTGATCGATGACAACCATGTCAAAACCGGTCTGGGTCTGCTTCCAGGCGTGATTCCCACTGAATGCCGGCTTGATCTCAACGGTGGTCGCTGCATGGTTGAAGTGTTGTTGCGGCCGGACGATATCATTCATGATGACGACAGCGAGCTTCAGGCACGTGTGCTGAAAAAGGCCTTCCGCGGCGCTGACATTCTGTACACCCTTGAACTCAATTCCGGCGAAAAAGTGCTGGTGCTGGTGCCGAGCCATCATAATCATGCAATCGGCGAAATGATCGGCATCCGCCCCGACGTTGAACACGTGATCACCTTTCACCGTGATGCCGAAATCGCCGCACACGCGCAGCCTTTCAACGCGCTACGAGAATACGACGGTGCAACGTGATTCCCTGGCTCCCGGACCATCCCTGCTTTCCGCCTGTCAGTACTGCGCTGGATGATCCTTCCGGGTTGCTCGCCGCCGGCGGAGAACTGACCTCCGATTGGCTGCTCGCCGCGTATCGTCGGGGTATTTTTCCCTGGTACAGCGAGGGCCAACCCCTGTTATGGTGGAGTCCTGACCCACGTTTGGTACTGTATCCGGGTGAAGTGCGCGTTTCCCGTTCGCTCCGTCGCGTGTTGCAGAAAAGAGTCTTCGAAATTCGCCTCGATACCGCTTTCGATGCAGTCCTCGCGGCTTGTGCGGCGCCCCGCCCCGGCGCCTCAGGCACCTGGATCACGGACGAAATGCAACGCGCCTACAGCATGATGCATCAGCTGGGCTATGCGCACAGCGTGGAAGCGTGGCGTGATGGCGAACTGGTTGGCGGGCTGTACGGTCTTGCGCTGGGAAAGGTTTTTTTTGGCGAATCCATGTTCAGCCGCGTTTCGGATGCTTCGAAGGTATGCTTGGTGCATCTTGCGCGCTTTCTTGAAGCGCGCAATTTCGGCATGATAGATTGCCAGATGACGACGGCGCATCTGCTTTCGCTTGGCGCGCGTGAAATTCCGCGCTCCGAATTCTGTGTGCATCTCGAACAGTGGGTCGGAGATGCACCGGAACCGGGACGGTGGCCAGCCGCGGGCGCTGAAGGATTTTTTAAAGGATGATCGTCCAGTCATGCAAAAAGATTATCCCTATGCTCTGATCCAGTTTTACGCGACCGCTCCGTACGCGTGTTCCTATCTGCCCGAACGCGAGGCCCGCTCACAAGTGGCCAGCCCGGGGCATCTGATTGATACGC
>DATGNI010000069.1:0-4732 GCA_035306825.1 Azoarcus sp.
CATCATGCCGCGCGTGGTCGGGCGATGGGGTTTTGTCTGCTCAACAACATTGCGATTGCCACGCTGCATGCACTGGAGGCGCACGGCCTGGAGCGGGTGGCGATTGTCGATTTCGATGTGCATCACGGCAATGGCACACAGGATATTTTCCGCGCGGATGCGCGCGTGATGGTGGCGAGCACCTTTCAACATCCGCTCTATCCCCATACCGGTCTTCGGGGGGTGCCGGCGCATTGGGTGGAAGTGCCGGTGGAAGCGGGCTTGCAAGGGCCGGCCTGGCGCGAGATCGTTACGCAACAATGGCTGCCGAAACTGGAGGCTTTCCGTCCGCAGATGATTTTCGTGTCGGCCGGTTTTGATGCCCATTGCGAAGAGGATATGGCTTCTTGCAGGCTGGTTGAGGCGGATTATGTTTGGGTTACGCAAGCGTTGCGCCGCTTGGCTGACCAATATGCTGAAGGGCGTATCGTGTCGATGCTTGAAGGCGGGTATGCGCTGTCCGCGCTCGGGCGTTGCGCCGTGGAGCACGTGCGCGCACTGGCTGACCTGTAAGCGAAATCGTGTAAGTTACCAAAATGCGAAGGAAAAAGCCGTTGTGTGGTACTGGTCGACGGGTTCCTTCAGGTAGAATCACTCTTTTGTTGATGCGAAAGTAGCGACGTCCATGATTACCGGTTCTCTGGTCGCCATCGTCACTCCCATGCTGGAGGACGGCAGCCTTGATTATCCGCGCCTGCGCGCGTTGATCGATTTCCATATTGCGGAAGGCACCCAAGGTATTGTCGTTGTCGGCACCTCGGGTGAATCGCCGACGGTCAGTATGGAAGAACACCGCGAGCTGATTCGGGTCGCGGTGGAGCACGCGGCCGGCCGCATTCCAGTGATTGCCGGTACGGGCGCCAACGCCAACGCAGAGGCCATCGAACTGGGGCAGTATGCCGTCGAGGTGGGCGCGACTGCGCACCTGTCCGTCGTGCCGTATTACAACAAGCCCTCGCAGGAAGGCCTGTACCGCCATTTTCGCAGCATTGCCGAAGCCGTCGATCTGCCGTTGATCCTGTACAACGTACCGGGCCGCACCGTGGCGGACATGAGCAACGACACCGTGTTGCGCTTGGCTGAAATTCCCAACATCATCGGCATCAAGGACGCCACCGGCAGTATTGCCCGGGTGTGCGATCTGGTGGAACGTGTGCCGGAAGGTTTTGCGCTGTATACCGGCGACGACATGACAACTGCGGCATTCCTGTTGCTGGGTGGTCATGGAGCGATTTCGGTGACGGCCAACGTTGCGCCGCGCCTGATGAGCGAAATGTGCGCGGCGGCGCTGGCCTGTGATGCACGCGTCGCGCGTGAACTCAACGCTCGGCTGTTGTGGTTGCACCGTGACCTGTTCTGCGAGGCCAATCCGATGCCGGTAAAATGGGCTGTGCAGCAAATGGGTCTGATCGAGGGTGGCATTCGTTTGCCGCTCACGCCGTTGTCGGCGGAGTATCACGAGCGCGTACGCGCTGCGATGCGACGGGCCGGCGTCCAGATTTGATTTTCAGGGAATCCCGGAACACATGAACGCACCACTGCGTACTGCGCTTACTACTGTGGCACTGGCCGTTGGGCTGGTTGGGTGTACCTCGAGCGGCACCAGAGGGGTGCTCGAGGGCAAGAAGATCGATTATCAGAGCGCGCGGCCAGCAGCGTCCACGCTTGAAGTCCCGCCCGATCTGACCCAGCTCACGCGCGATGACCGCTATCTCGTACCCGATGTGGCCACGCGCGGCGTAGCCACCTATTCGGCCTATGAAGGGGATCGCAGCGCCGAAAATCAGGTGCAGACCACTGAAGTGCTGGCGCCCGTCGACAACATGCGCATTGAGCGCGCCGGCTCCGAGCGCTGGCTGGTGGTCAGCGCCAATGCTGACGACCTGTGGCTGCAACTGCTCGATTTCTGGACCGAGATCGGTTTCGTCATCAATATCGATCAGCCCGCGTTGGGCATCATGGAAACCGACTGGGCGGAAGACCGGGCCAAGATCCCGCAAGACTTCCTGCGCTCGACGATCGGCTATCTGTTTGACGGGCTGTTTTCCACCGCCGAGCGCGACAAGTTCCGCACGCGGCTGGAAGAAGGCTCGCAGCCGGGCACGATGGAAATCTTCATCAGCCACCGCGGCATGGAAGAAGTCTTCACCAACCAGCACGAAGACAGCACGATTTGGCAGCCGCGCGATTCGGATCCCGAACTCGAAATCGAGATGCTGCGTCGGCTGATGATCTTCCTGGGTGCGGAAGAGACCCGCGCTACGGCGATTGCGGAGTCCGGCGTGGAAAGCGCGGCGCCACGCGCGACACTCGGACTGCCGGATGGACGCATGGGGCTGGCGATGGACGAGTCGTTCGACCGGGCTTGGCGCCGTGTCGGCTTGGCGCTTGACCGGACCGGATTCACCGTGGAAGACCGCGACCGCTCGCAAGGGCTGTTTTACGTTCGCTACATTGACCCGGACGAAGAAATGCGCGCCCGCCAGGCGTCGCAGAAAGGCTTCCTCGGACGCCTGTTCTCCTTCGGCGACTCGTCGGACACGGAAGCCAAGCCCGGAACCCAATACCGCGTCCGCGTGGTGGGTGACAACACCGGCTCGGAAGTCACCGTGCTGTCCATTGAAGGCGGAGAAGATTCTTCACACAGCGCGCGCCAGATCCTGGAATTGTTGCAAGAACAGTTGCGGTGATCCGTCGAGACGTACGATAAAAAAGGGCGCCGAAAGGCGCCCTTTTTGCATGGCGAACAACGAATCTGTTCGTTACCGGCTGGTAGGAGCGCGGCTTTGCCGCGCGACCGGCGAATCGTAATGGCTACCGTCGCATAATTGGCACAGCCGAATTTCAGACAATAATGCCGATGCATAGAGTCGCCACCCTGCACCACCCGAAACATCCGGTTTTTGAGGTCGCTCACGAACAGAGCAAATACAAACCCGCATCACCCCAATCCCGGGTTCGGTGTGCCAACCCTTGTGAGCCGCCGAACGTAGAGCGTTGGCGGCGGAGCTGTGCGGTCCTGCATGTCTGAGCGAAGCGAGTTCGCAGGGCCGCCCGCCGACAACGTTCGAAGCGAGGGCATCCCGTAGGGGCGGCGAGGAGGGTGCGTTTCTTTGCTTACTTTCTTGTCGCACAACAAGAAAGTCAGTCGCCCGCCGGGGCGAACTCCCGGCCGGTCAAGGCATGAACGCAGCTCAAACCCAATCGATGCCGGGCTGATCGAAACAAGAAGATCATCCGAAACGAACCCATCCCGCGCAGCCAAAACAAAACCCCCGCCACGCATTGTTCGGCATGTCTTTACCGAAGCAGGCGCTCCACGCCTCGAACACGATCGCCCGGCCCGATGCCGCGCTGCTCGAACCAGCCCTGATTCATTTCCAGCGCAAAACGCGCCGCGCCAGTTGCGCAATGCGACTCTTCACTGTGCGGGGTCATATCCGCAATATTGAAAATGACTCCTTCCGCGTCGAGAAACGCGACCGACAGCGGAATCAAAGTGTTCTTCATCCACATGCAGTGACGCGCTTCAGCATCAAACAAGAACACCATGCCGGCGCCCTCCGGCATCGACTCGCGATGCATCAGGCCCTTCTGGCGGGCGGGCTCGGTGGCCGCCAACTCCGCCTGAATGCGATACATGCCGGCGGAAAGCTCCACCACCGGCATCTGCTGCGCCATGACGCCACAGGCGCTGCACAACAGGATCAACGCGGCTGTAAAACGAAGTGAGAAGGTTTTCATCTGAAAGATTTGCGAGATCGAGAAGCTGAATGGATTTTAGCAGGGCCGGGCGGCATGACCTCCGTTTCACGCCATTGCCCGGGTTTCAGCGTATCGAGCGCCCACGGCCCGATGGCGGTACGCACCAGCCGCAGGGTCGGGAAGCCCACCTTCGCGGTCATGCGTCGCACCTGCCGGTTTTTGCCCTCATGCAGCACGATTTCCAGCCACGCCGTCGGCACTGTCTTGCGAAAACGCACCGGCGGGTCGCGCGACCACAGCCAATCCGGTTCGGCCACCTGACGTGCCGCACAGGGTTGGCAGCGGAAGTCACCCAGATCGAGTCCGCCCGCGCGCAGGGCGTTCAACGCCGCTTCATGGGGCTCGCCTTCCACCTGCACAAGATAGGTTTTCGGCTGCTTGGTGCGTGGATCCGTAATACGGTTTTGCAAGGCGCCGTCATTGGTCAATACCAGCAAACCTTCGCTGTCGGTGTCGAGCCGGCCGGCGGGATACACCGCGGGAACTTGGATGAAATCTTTCAGCGTCGGGCGTGACCCATCCCCGGAAAACTGACAGATCACGCCATACGGTTTGTTGAACAGGAGGACGCGCGTCATGGCGCATCCTTGCCGCAATCCGCCTCAAGATCTTCCACGACCACCGACAGCGCATTGGTTGAAATCAACACCTCGGCGAGCGACATCAGCAACGAAATCGTCAGCGCCAGCATGCTGATACCGAACAGCACCTTGCCTGACGGCACTTCGCCAATGAACAGCGCGAACATCGACATCGAGCACAACAAGAAGCTCAGCACCGCAAACCCCTGCATGTACTTGATCAGCACGATGCGATGTTTGAGGCCGGGAATCTGCCCCCGTACCACCGGCGCACGCCGGTCCGTCGAAGCGTGCAGCTGGCGGATAACCTGTGCCAAGGTCAGAAAGCGATTGGTATAGGCGAGCAA